>CAJKKA010000042.1 GCA_905200315.1 uncultured Clostridium sp. | reverse complement strand
CAAGAGAATCTAAATTAAGAGAAATAAAAGAAATAGACTTACAAAATTCAAAAGAAGATTTTATTAATGAATTATTAAAAAGTGCAAATGATAAAAAAGAATTAAAGGAAAAAGAAAGACAAGCACAAGATTTATTAACAGAATATGAGAAATTAGAGCAAAAAGATATAGATTTAAGAAATGAGTAATTGGAGGTTTGGAATGAACAGTAATAGCCAAATGTTTAAGAACGCAGAAAATAAAAAAAGAGAAAAAAATAATTTTTTTAATTATATAAAATACACTGAAGATCCAGAAAAGAAAGAGTTGCTAAAAGTCCAAGAAAAATTGGAGAAAATGGAAATTAATAAAGAAAATATATATTTATTAACTAAAGATTTAAGCAAAACTCAAAAAAATAAATTATTAGAAATGTATAAAGAACAAATTAATTCTTTAAATATTAATATTAATAACTATAAGAGAAAAATAGTAAAAATAAAAACAAGCTTACAAAGTTAAATTTGTAAGCTTGTTTTGAATATTGATATGAATTATTAAACATTTCATATTGTAAAAAATTTTATTAAATGTTATAATTTTTTTGAGGTGCGAAGGATGAAAAAGACGAGAATAATTATAATTTCATTAATAATATTTTTATGTGTGATTGCGGTAGCTGTTGCAATTATATTTCAAATGACAGAAAATGATTATAAAAAGGCAGCTAATAAAGAACAAAGCACAGCAGATGATATAGAATTAATAAAGAATAATTTTAATAATATATTTAATAATGATATTACTGGAAATTATGAAAATGTTCAAAAAGAAGATGAAAATAAAGCCGTTGTATACACAACAGCAGAGAAAGAAGAAACTATACCAAATAAATATGATTTAGACGTTCAAATTCCTAAAATAAATATAGATAATGAAATTACTAAAAAATGGAATAGTGAAATTAAAAGTACTTTTCAAAATAAAGCTGCTAATATCTTGAGTAATACAGAAAAATATACTGTTTATAAAGTAAAGTATCATACATATATAAATAATAATATATTATCTTTAATTGTTAAGGCAAATTTAAAAGAAGGTGGAAATCCAGAAAGAGTTATAATAAAAACATATAACTACGATTTAGAGAAAAATGCAGAAGTGTCTTTAAATGATATAATTTCAAATAAACAATTAAAAAAAGAAGATATAGAAAATAAAATAAAAGAAGAAATAAAAAATAAAAAAGATTATGAAAATACCTTAATTCAATTAGGATATGAAACATATAATAGAAATAGTAATGATGATATGTATAAAACAGAAAATATAAATAATTTTATTTTAGGTGAAAATGGAAGGTTATATATAATATTTGCATATGGTAATAAAACATATACAAGTGAAACTGATATGATAATTATAGAATAAAAAAACAGGCTTTGTTTAAAGCCTGTTTTTTGAAAATAAAAGGGGATGTTTTTATATTCACATTAATCTCTTTGATTAATGTAAATATAATATACTAATAGTTTTTGTCCTTTTTGTGAACTCAAAGTGATTTGTGTGTTAAAAAACTATTTTTTATTGTTCTTGTAATGTTACAGTCAAATCTAATTCCTTACCATTTCTATTTACTTTAAGAGTTAAAGTATCTCCTATTTGATGTGAATTTTTAATATTGTTTAATTCATCCATTGTTTTTATTTCTTTTCCATCTGCACCAACAATAACATCACCAATTTTTACACCAGCTTTTTCAGCAGCAGAAAATTCATCTATAGATTTTACATATATACCTTGAACTAGTTTATTTGCAGATGCTGTTTTCTCATCTAAGTCTACTCCTGAGATACCAATATAAGGTCTTTTTACCTTGTTGTATTCAATTAATTGTTGATAAATATCTATTGTAGAATTTATAGGAATTGCAAATCCCATACCTTCAACACCAGTTGAAGAGATTTTTAAAGTATTTAAACCTATAACTTTACCATCTGCATTAACTAAAGCTCCACCACTATTACCAGAGTTTATTGCAGCATCTGTTTGAATTAATGTATACGTTTTATTATCTGAATCTGTTATTTCTCTATTTGTAGCACTTATAACTCCGCAAGTAACACTTGTATCTAAACCTAATGGGTTACCAATAGCCATTGCAAATTCACCTACTTGTACTTTATCAGAATCACCAAGTTCTGCAGGAGTTAAGCCTGTTTTATCAATTTTTATAACAGCTAAGTCTGTTTGAGAATCTGTACCAACAATTGTAGCTTCATATTCTGTAGAATCACCATATAAAGTAACAGTAACTTTATTAGATTCTGAAACAGAATAGTAAGAATTATAACCATTTGAGTTTGATGAAGAAGTATCTACAATGTGATTATTTGTTAAAATATAACCATCATCACTTATAATTATACCTGAGCCTGTTGCTGTAGCTGTGCTGGCTTGTCTATAAAAAATTGAATTAACTTCATATTCAACTTTAATACCAACAATAGAAGGTAATACTTTATTAGCAACATTTATAGCTGTTCCAGAATAATCGCTTGTATTTACAACATTACTAACAGTAGAAGAAGTAATCGTAGAAGTACTTCCATTAGAAGACTTTGTTTCAATTAGTTTATTTTTTATATTTGGAACACCAAAGCAAACTCCAACCACTAAAGTAGCACCTAAAATACCAGAAACAAAAGGAAAAACAACACTTCTTCCAAAAGAACTAGAACTATTTACAGTTTTAGCCTTTTTTACAGGTGTATATTTTGGTTTTGAACTATTATTAAAATTATCTTTTTCCATTAAAAAGACCTCCTAAAAAAATATTTTTTAAATTTATCATAGAATACAATATAAATGTGAATTTTATGTGAAAAAATTGTTATAATTTGAAAATGATTTTGGGTGATTTTAGGGATGGGGGCAAAAATCACTATATCAAATAAAAAAATAATTGCAAATATAAAAAAAAACATATATAATACAAATAATTTAATAAAAGGAGAAAAAAGATGTTAAAAAAAGAAAATGGCATAACAATGGTAATGCTAATTATAATGATAATTGTAATGCTTATAGTTGCAGGTATAGTAGTGTATGAAGGAACTTCGACTATAAAGTCTGCAAAAAAACAAAGTATTTATACAAATATGTTATTAATTCAAGCAAAAGCGAGAACAATAAAAGATAAAGTGGATTTTGGAGAAGATGCTCAAGTTGTAGGAAAAATAATTAATGAAGAACAAAAGAGTAAGTATGGAATTGAAAGTGACGATTCATATGAACTATCACAAGAGGATTTATATGAAATGGGAGTTGAGGTATCTGGAGATAATGAATATATAGTTGATTATGATAATGACGAAGTTTATTATACAAAAGGTATAAAGGACGCAGATGGTAACTGGCATTATAGCTTAACAGATATTGCAGGGTTAGGAATAATAACAGAAGAATAAGGTGGAATTATGAAAGAAAAAGAAATTGAAAGATTAAATGAACTAAAAAAAATTGAAAATGAAATTTATGAAAAAGAACACGTAGAATACATATGTGGAATAGATGAAGCAGGAAGAGGACCTCTAGCAGGTCCTGTTGTTGTTGCAAGTGTTATTATGAAGCCAGATTCTTTTATAGAAGGAGTCAACGATTCAAAAAAAGTATCTGAAAAGAAAAGAGAAAAACTATATGAGCAAATTATAGAAGAAGCAGTAAGTTATTCAGTAGGAATAATCGACCAAAATGAAATAGATGAAATAAACATTTTAAATGCAACTAAAAAAGGCTTAACAGAAAGCATAAAAGGTCTTAAAGTTAAACCAGAAAGAATAATAGTAGATGCATTAGATAAAATAGATACATGCGGAATACCATATATGCCAATAGTAAAAGGAGATGCAAAATGTTATTCAATAGCTGCTGCATCTATAATAGCAAAAGTTACAAGGGATAGAATAATGAGACAGTGGGATGAAGTGTATCCAATGTACGGGTTTTCAAGGCATAAAGGGTATGGAACAGCAGCTCATATTGCAGCAATAAAAGAATATGGACTATGTCCATTACATAGAAGATCTTTTACTAAAAATTTTATTTAAAGGAAGGATTTTTAGATGAATATAAAGGAAATAATTGCCCAAAAAAGAGACAGAAATAAATTAAATAAAGAAGAAATAAATTATTTTATAGAAAATTATACAAATGGAAATATTACAGATTATCAAGCCGCAGCATTAGTAATGGCAATATATATTAATGGAATGGATGAAGAAGAAATAACAAATTTAACAATAGCAATGGCAAATTCAGGAGAAATATTGGATTTATCTAGTTTAGGAAAAATTGTTGTAGATAAACATAGTACAGGAGGAGTAGGAGATAAAGTTACGTTAATTTTAGCTCCAATAATAGCTTCACTTGGAGTTCCTGTTGCAAAAATGAGTGGTAGAGGACTTGGAATTACAGGAGGAACACGAGATAAATTAGAGGCTATACCAGGTTATAAAACAGAAATTGAAATAAAAGATTTTATAAAAGATGTGAAAAAAATTGGAATTAGTTTAATAGGTCAAACAGGAAACTTGGCTCCAGCAGATAAAAAAATATATGCATTAAGAGACGCAATAAACTGTACTGAAAGCATACCTCTTATAGCCTCTAGCATTATGAGTAAAAAGCTTGCAAGTGGAGCAGACAAAATAGTTATAGATGTAACATATGGAAGTGGTGCTTTTATGAAAACAAGAGAAGATGCAGAAAAGTTAGCAGAGACTATTAGTAAAATAGGTAATGGAGCAGGAAAAGAAACTGTATGTATTTTAACTGGAATGGAAGAACCACTAGGATATGCAATAGGAAATACATTAGAAATTATAGAAGTTGTAAATTGCTTAAAAGGAAATATGCCAGAAGATGTAAAAGAAGTTGTGTTAAAATTAGGAAGTAATATGTTAAAATTAGCTGGTATATCAAAAAATATAGAAGAATGTAAAAAACTAATATTACAAAATATACAAAACGGAAATGCTTATGAAAAATTTATAGAACTTGTAGAAAATCAAGGTGGAGATATAGAATATATAAAAGACACAAATAAATTTGAAAAAGCCAAATATATTATGCCAGTTACAGCAGATAAAGATTTTAAAATAAGTGAAATAAATGCTGGAAAAATAGGAAACTTATGTGTAGAACTAGGAGCTGGAAGAATGAGAAAAGAAGATAATATAGATTATTCAGCAGGAATAGTTCTAAACAAAAAAGTTGGAGAAAAAGTAAAGAAAAATGATATATTAGCATATGTTCACTCAAATAATGAAGAAAAATGTAAAAATAGCATAGATGAAATGAAAAAAATTATAATATAATACTTGAAATAAGTATTTAATGGTATTAAAATTTATAAAGAAAAAATTTGAATGGAGGAATTGCTATGGTAATAAAAGACAGAATCGAAGAACGGATGTATGAGGAAGTAAAATACTTTCTTACACATGAAGATGCAACTGTAAGAACCACTGCAAAAGCATTTGGGGTTTCTAGAAGTACGGTGCATGTAGATTTTACTAAAAGGCTAAAACCTTATTTTCTATTATATCCAAAAGTAAGAGAAAAATTGGATAAAAATAAAGAAGAACGGGCTCAGCGTGGAGGAGAAGCAACAAAGCAAAAATATTTATTAAAAAAAGAAAAATAGCAAACTCAGGTCCCTAGAATAAATATTCTAGGGGCTAAACATTATATGTTACGATTAATAATATTTAATTTATTATTCGTAGAGGAGCACAGTGTGCTCCATTAATTATATTTTTATTTATGAAACACGCTTTGCTCCTATACAAAATTTTTGTTTTATTTGCACTTTTAATTTATATTAAATTTTAATGAATTGTAACCATTATGTTTATTAAAATACTTGAAAATTTATATAAAATGTTATATAACAAAAAATATTGTAAAATAAAAAATACAATATGTTTATTTTTTTCAAAAACATTTATTTCAAAGAGATTTTTATTCTTAAAAAATCCAAATGAAAAACAATTTAAACGAAAGGAGGTAAAACAAATATATATAAGATACAAAAGGAGGAAATTTTATGGTACAAGAAAAAAATAAAAAAACATTATCTCCAAAGTTAGATGTTGTATTTCAAGCATTATTTGGAGAAATAGGAAACGAAAGAATAACAAAAGCATTTTTGCAAGAAATATTAAAAGAAAAAATAGACAAAATAGAATTGAATGTAAACCCAATATTGAGAAGAGAAACAATAGAAGACAAAATGGGGGTATTAGATGTAATTGCAAAGATAAATAATAAACAAAATATAGATATTGAAATGCAGATGATCAGCAACGAAAAATTACCAGAAAGAATATTGTATTATTGGGCAAGATTATTTTCAAAAGGAATAAAAAAAGGTGAGAATTATGAAAAATTAGAAAAAACAATAGCAATATTAATAACAAATAAAAAAATAAAAAAGTTTGAAGAGTTGAAATATCATACAGAATGGAAAATTTTTGAAACAGAAAATAAAAAGGAAATATTGACAGATAAGTTAGAAATACATATAATTGAATTAGAGAAAATAGAAGAAAATAACCAAGAATCTAATGATAAATTATTAGATTGGTTATACTTTTTAATAAATCCTGATTCAAGGAGAGTGAAAGAAAAGATGGAAGAGAACAAAGAATTAAAAGAAGCCAAAGAAAAACTAGATAAAATAACGGAAGATGCAAGAATGCAACAATTAGCATGGTGGAGAGAAAAAGCAATATATGAAGAAAATACAATGCTAAGTAGTTCATATAGAAAAGGGAGAAAAGAAGGAGAGGAAAGACGGAATAAAAGAAACAAATTTAAGGAATGCAAAGAAAATGAAAGAAAAAAATATTCCGATTGAAACAATAGCTGAAATAACAGGTTTGACAAAAGAAAAAATAGAAAAATTATAAAAAAAGAGGCGGTTACTAATTAGATTGACCGCCTTTTATTTAATTATGTTTAAATTCAAATTTAAAATTATTTTTTGAACTTTTTAATTTAAACAATACAAAAATAAAAACTAAACCAATTATAAAGAACAAAAGACCTTTATAATTTATTGGAGATGTTGATAAATCTAAATTAAGAAAATTAAAATAATGCAATGCAAAATATGTATATAATGCCGCAATAGTTCCCTGCAATAATTTGGCTAGGAAGTATGGAAAAATAGATATATCTGTTTTAGAAATAATCCCCCATACCTGTAGTAATACAGAAAATCCACCAAATCCTAATAAAAAAGCAGAAATCATAATATTTGTGGAAATATTTTTAATAGGTATACTTGAAACAATTTTTATACCATTTGTAAGTTCTATAATTCCAGAAATTATGCCATTTGAAAAGTTTGTAGGTATATTCAAAGCAGAAAGAATAGGATTTATTGTATATGATAAAGCATCTAATAAATGACTATTATTTAAAATAGATATTATTACAGAAAATAGAACAACGAAACCACCTATCATTATAACAGTAGAAATAGCACTTTTTATGCTAGTTGTTAAAACATCTCCTAAATTAGAAAATGTAGCAAGCTTTTTTTCGGTATTTCCAGAAGGTAATTTATTTAAAGTATAGTTTGAAGAAATTTTATTATATTTCCAAAATCTAAAAATAAAACCAACAGTAATGCAAGAAAGAAAATGAGTAATAAATAAAATTATACCTGTAGTTGTATTTGCAAACATACTAATACCAACAGTTCCTAAAATGAATAAAGGACCAGAATTATTTGTAAAGCAAAGTAGTCTTTCAGCCTCATACTTATTACAAATACCTTCATTTCTAAAGTTTGTAACAATTTTTGCACCAACTGGGTAACCACTTATAATACCCATTAAAAAAGCAAAAGCACCCTCACCAGGAACATTAAAAAGAGGTCTCATACATTTATTTAAAAATTTACCCAAAAAAGAAATAACATTAGTATGGCCAAGTAATTCTGTTGCAATAAAAAAAGGTAACAAAGCAGGAACAACAGACTTAGCCCACAGTTCAAGACCAACCTTTGCAGCCTGCAAATTACTACTAGAAAAAATTACAAGAAAAATAGTAAACAAAACAAACAACACAGAAATAAAATTATTTTTAAATTTCTTCAACATAAGAACCACCTTTTTAATGAAATTTTGTTTTAATGTAAATCTTTAATGTCAAACATTGTAGGGGTCGGCGTCCTCGACGACCCGAAAATAATTTCATATTTTAATTATAAAATTGTTTTTTAATTTATTTAACATTAAAACCATTTTGAAAATTATATAAATTATGCAAAACGGGTCGTCGAGGACGCCGACCCCTACAACGTTTGACATTAATTTATTTAAATAAATTTGAAAACTGTTTTATAGTATTAAAATATTAATAAATTAAATTTAAACTTTTTTATAAAAATATATTTAAAAAAAGCCAAAAATATTATATAATAATGTACATATTTTTAAATTATTTCAATAATTTAAAATAAGGAGTGCTAAAAAAATGAATTCAATAATATCAAAAATGCAAACAAACAATAAATTTGCAGAATTTATAGAAGATATAAAAAATAAAAAAGGTCCGATATGTGTATCGGGCCTATCGGACGTGTATAAAGCACAATTAATAGGTGCTACAAAAGAAAATTTAAAAAATACATGCCTAATAATTACATACAACGAAATACAGGCTAAAAAAATATATGATGATGTAAAACAATTTGAAAAAAACACTTTTATTTTTAATAAAAAAGATATTGTAACGTATGACTATGAAGTGGAAAGTTACGATAATTTGTATGAAAGAATAAAAGTATTAAACGAACTAAATAAAAAATGTATTGTTATAACAACAATAGAAGCTGCTATGCAAAAAATGATTCCAAAAGAAGTGTTATATAAAAATAAAATAAAACTAAAAGTTGGAGATACCATAGATACAGAAGAATTAAAAGAAAAACTAATAAGTATGGGGTATGAAAGAACAGAATTAACAGAGGGAAATGGTCAGTTTTGCATAAGAGGTGGAATTATAGATATTTCAATAAGTGAAAATTTAGGTGTTAGAATTGAACTTTGGGGAGATGATATAGATTCTATAAGGTACTTTAATTTAAGTAGCCAACGTTCAACTGAAATGGCTGAAAAAATTGAAATAATACCATTACACGAATACTTATTAGAAACAGATAAAGAGACTGTTTGCAATAAAATTTTAGATAACAATTACACAGAAAAACAACAAGAAAATGCTCAAGAAGATGTAAGAAAAATAAAAGAAGAAAGCTATGTAAGTAAAGTAGACAAGTATATAGATTATTTTTATTCTAAAACAGAAACAATTTTAGACTATTTACCACAAGATACAATTATATTAATAGATGAAAAAAGCAAAGTAGAGGCAAGAAAAGAAAATATAAAAAATGACTATGATAATTTAATAAAAAGTTTAACTGAAAGAGAGAAAATAATTCCACAAATACTTCAAAATAGTAAAATTTCGGAAAGTTTAGAAGAAAATATAAATTTAAGTAACACAATTTACTTAGAAAACCAAGATAAAGCTAAAAAGATAGCTCAAATAGAATATAACTTTAATAATAGACAAATAAACTATTTTAAAAGCGAAATAGAGTCTTTTGCAAAAGATATAAATAATAATTTAGTCCAAAACAAAGAAGTTATTATATTAGTAGAAAACAAAGAAAAAGCAAAAAAACTTTCAAAAATATTAACAGATTTTAATGTGCTAAATAGTATAAATGAAAAAAATGCAGATATTATAAAAAATAAAGAAAATATTGCACATATTGAAATTGGAAAATTATCTTCAGGATTTGAAGATATAGACAATAACTTAATTGTAATAGATGCAAATAATGTAATAGATTCAGATAAACGTAAAAGAAGAAGTACACATAGTTCTTTTAAAGAGGGAGAAAAGGTTGTTTTTGCCGATTTAAAGGCAGGTGATTTTGTTGTACATAAAAATCATGGAATAGGTGAATTTATAGGTGTAAACACAATTACAGCAGATGGGGTTACAAAAGATTATATAAAAATTAAATATAAAAATGATGATGTTTTATATGTTCCTACAAACCAATTAGATACAATAAGAAAATTTGTTGGTGGAGGAGAAAGAATACCTAAAGTTAATAGATTAGGCGGAAAAGAATGGGAACAAACTAAAGCTAGAGTTAAGAAAAATTTAAGAGAAGTTGCAAAAGAGTTAATAGAATTGTATGCTAAAAGGCAAAAAGTGCAGGGGTATGCTTTTTCTAAAGATACACCATGGCAAACTCAATTTGAAAATAGTTTTCCATACCAAGAAACAGATGATCAATTACGTTGTATAGAAGAAGTAAAAAAAGACATGGAAATGCCAAAACCAATGGACAGATTATTGTGTGGAGATGTTGGATATGGCAAAACAGAAGTTGCAATAAGAGCAGCTTTTAAGGCTGTTATGGATCAAAAACAAGTTGCATATTTAGTGCCTACAACAGTTTTGGCAGATCAACAATATGAAAGTTTTAAAGAAAGAATGGAAGAATTTCCTATAAGAGTTGAAGTTTTAAATAGATTTAAAACTAAAAAAGAACAAAATGCAATTATAAAAAAATTAAAGCTAGGAGAAGTAGATGTTGTGATTGGTACACACAGACTACTTAGCAAAGATGTTGAATTTAAAGATTTAGGATTGTTAATTATAGATGAAGAGCATAGATTTGGAGTTAAAGCAAAAGAAAAAATAAAAGAATATAAAACAAATGTAGATGTACTTACAATGACAGCAACACCAATACCAAGAACACTACATATGTCTATTGTTGGAGTAAGGGATATGTCTATAATTTATGAGCCACCACAAAACAGAAAGCCAGTTCAAACTTATGTTATAGAATATGATGAAGAAGTTGTAAAAGAGGCAATAACAAAAGAATTAGAACGTGGAGGACAAGTATTTTACTTATTCAATAATGTAGAAGGAATTGAAAGAAAAGCTATTGAAATATCTAATTTAGTACCAGAAGCAAAAGTTTCATATGCACATGGAAAAATGACAGGAAGTCAATTGGAAGATATAATGAAAGAATTTATAGATGGCAAAACAAATGTTTTGGTATGTACAACTATTTTAGAATCTGGAATAGATATTCCAAATGCAAATACAATAATAGTTGAAAATGCGGATAGACTTGGACTTGCACAATTATATCAAATTCGTGGAAGAGTTGGTAGAAGCGGAACTCAAGCATACGCATACATAACCTATAAAAGAGCAAAAATATTATCAGAAGTTTCGGATAAAAGATTAAAAGCAATAAAAGAATTTACACAGTTTGGTTCAGGCTTCAAAATTGCAATGAGAGACTTAGAAATAAGAGGAGCAGGAAGTTTATTACGGAGAAATACAACATGGACATATGGAACAAGTTGGGTATGATACATACTGCAACTTACTAGATGAAGTTATGAAAGAAATGCAAGGAATAGAAGTAGAAGAGCAGCCAGATATTCAAATAGATATGAATATTTCAAGCTACATACCAGATGAATACATTTTTGAATCTAGTCAAAAAATAGAAGTATATCAAAATATAGCACTATGTAAAACAGAAGAAGATATACAAAATGTTTTAGATGAGGTATTAGATAGATACGGAGAAACACCACGAGAATTAAATAATTTAATAGAAGTTTCAAGAATAAAAATGATGTGTAAAGAAAAACATATAATAAAGGTTAGTCAAAGAGGAAAAAATATTGTATTTACATTTAATAATAAGAAATTCGACTTATCAATTGTAGAAAAACTATTAAAAATATATGGAAATAAAATTAAATTTTCAACAGGAAATCCATATATTACATTACAAGTTTCAAGTGCTGAAAATGATATTCTTATAAAAGAGGTAAAAGAATTTATAAATAATATTTAATTTTAAGTGAGGAATTAAAATGCAAGTTATTACAAGTAAAGATAATGAAAGTATAAAAAAAATAAAAAAGTTAAACGAAAAAAAGTACAGAGATGAAGAAAATTGCTACATTGTAGAAGGTATTAAAATTATTGCAGAAGCAATAGAAGAAAATGCAAATATACAAAAGATAGTAATATGTGAAGAATGCATAAAAGATGAGGGAATAGATAAAGAATTGCTATATAAAATTTCAAAATATGAATGTATATATGTAAGCAAAAAGGTATTTGTAAGTATAACAAATGTTGGAACACCACAGGGAATTTTAGCTGTAATAGAGAAAGATGCAAATAATTTTAATATAGATTATAACGAGGATTTAATTGTGGTTTTAGATGGAATACAAGACCCAGGAAATTTAGGAACAATATTAAGAACTGTAGATAGTGTAAATTTGAAACAAATAATAATTTCATCTAAAACTGCAGATCCATACAACCCTAAAGTAGTACGTTCAACTATGGGAGCAATATTTAGAGTAAATATTATAAGAGCTGAAAACTTGCAAGAAACTATAAAAGAAATACAAAAAAATAAATTTAAAGTAGTAGTAACATCACTTCAAACAAAAGAAAGTCTATATGATATAAAGCTAAATAAAAAGGCGATAGTTATAGGAAATGAAGCAAATGGAGTATCAAAAGAAATAGTAGATATGGCAGATACAAAAATAAAAATACCAATGTTAGGAAAAACAGAAAGCTTGAATGCATCAGTTGCAACAGGAGTAATTTTATATGAATATGTAAGGCAGAAAATTTAATTTTATATATTAGAAATTACAAATATATCATAATCTGAAAATAGATTAAAAATAAATATTTCTCGGCTCAATACGTTCGTTATAGCTTCTAATAGAAAT
>CAJKKA010000041.1 GCA_905200315.1 uncultured Clostridium sp. | reverse complement strand
TGGTAAATCTAATGTTGGTAAGTCTTCTTTTGTAAATACTATGATTAATAGAAAGAAACTTGCAAGAACAAGTAGTGAACCAGGAAAAACACGTCAATTAAATTTTTATAATATGGATGATAAATTTTATTTTGTTGATTTACCTGGCTATGGTTATAGCAAAATGTCTAAAAAAGAACAAGAACAAGTTGGTCATTTTATTGAAGAGTATTTATTTAATAGAAAACAAATTGCTTTAATAATTTTCTTAGTTGACATCCGCCATAAACCTACTGAAAACGATAAGTTAATGTACAATTATGTTATAAGTGCTAAATTGCCTTTTATTATTTTAACTAATAAGGCAGATAAAATTGCGATAACAAAAGTTGAAGGAGTCTGTAAAGAAATACAAAACGAACTAAATCCTATAGGAGATGCAGTTTGTATGCCTTTTTCTTCTGAAAGAAAAATATATTCCGAAAATGTATGGAAAGAAATAGAGAGCATTTTATAAATGCTCTCTATTTTCTTATCTTCCATCATTACCTGAATGTTCTCTATCTCCATCTGGTATATTATATTTAGCTCTATTACCAAAATCTTGTCTGTCTAATAATTCGTTATAATCTTCTATATTTCCTTTGTTTTCGTTTACAAGTTTCGTTTTTTCACTATCTATAATACTAGCCAAATACATTTTTTCTTTTTGTCTTGCTGAATTAATTATCTCATAATTTGGATCTGGCTTTATGTTGTCTAAAAATGAATTATACATATTTTCATGTTCAGGATTTAGTTCTCCTATATTTTGGCTATGTTTATCATGTAAAAATCTATTAATTTGCATTTTCTTTTTTATATCTTCTGCAGTATCACCTTTACTTAATTTTGTACTTAACTTTGATATATCTAATTTCATTGTATTATAATAATTTTTAGCCTCATTATATTTTCCTTCTGTAAATACTCTCATATAATTATATTCTTCTGTTTTTTCGAAATTTTCTTTATCTTCTTCTATATATTTCATTGCATCTAAACATATATCCGTTTCTATAGAATTTCTATGTAATTTCTTTATTGTTTCTTTAGCTTCTGTATTTTCTCTTAAATATCTATTTAAAGTATCTTTATTATTACTTAGTAATTCTTCTATATTTTCTTGTTTGTTTATATCAACAATTTTTTCAATAATTTTATCAGTTGCTCTCATTTCAGGAAGCTCATCAAAAGCATAATTGTTAAGATCACTTAAAATATCTTTGTTATCCTTTATTATGGTTTTTTCTATTGTATTATCATCACCCATATATATAATAGTTTTTGAAATATTTTTTGATTCATTTTTAGTATTAGTTAAAATTTCTTTTCCTTCTTTAGTTATAGTAATATTATTTAACTCAGCATATTCTTCTAATTTTTTGTAATATTCATTAATAACATCTTTATCAATTTCTCCAAATTGTAAGTTTGCTTGAAATTTAAGCATTTCTTCGAATTTATCAGTAATAGTTTTTATATCTCCGTTGTTAAATTGTCCCATAACAATTTCATCTTTTTTATTTTTATCTGCAACTAAAGTAACAATATAGTTATATTCACTATCTTTGCTTAATCTCCTTATCTTAAAGTTATTATCAAAATCTTCGATTTCTTTCGGATTATACCTTGTATAAGTACTTACGCATTTATTTCTTTTCTCTTTAATTACATCAACTTCTTTTCTTGTTTCTTTTACTTCACTTGCAACACTTTTCATTTTTGCTACTATTGCATCTATTTTTTCTTGTTGATGTTGTAATAAATCCATTTGTTCATTAATTTTTTTATTTTGTATAGATATAGTAGCATCTGAAAGAGCTTCTTTTTTATTTCTATTTAAAAAATCTTTTATTAATCCCATTTTCATTCATTCCTTTTCTATTGTTTTTTATTTTTTATTCTCTTTAGTGCTTGTTGTCTATCTAATAATATTATATGCTCACACTTTTTACATTTCATGCGAAATTTTACTCCTATACCTGTTATTTCCCATAAGTTTCCTCCGCATGGATGATTTTTTTTAGTTTCTACAATGTCTCCAATTTTATATTCCATTACAACACCTCTGTTGCTTTTACTATAACTCTTTGTTTACTATCATTTGTACAGGTTATTAAAGTTACTTCCTTTTTACCTCCAGTTAGCTGACTTGTACAAGCTACATCTTCTGGATCTACAGTATATTTGTCATACACTGAATATTTTAATGTTCTTCCACTTAAGTCTGTTAATTCTATGATATCTCCATTTACTAATGTTGGCACTTTACTAAAGAATTTAGAATTTCTATAATTATGAGCAACTATACAGAAATTTCCTACTTCATTTGGATTTGGTCCCCAAAATTTATTTGGAGCTATTTTTAGAAGTTCATCAGAAGCTTCTGAAAGTACTGGATAGTTTACTCCAATTTTAGGAATATTTATTATAGCTATTGTAGAATATTTTGTTCCAGATGCTGTTGTTTGAACTTCTGTACTAAAGGCTGCATTTTCGGTTGAAGTTCCATTTGAACCCGAGTTTTCGTTTTCATCTAATATTACAACTAAAACATCACCTTCATTTTTCATTGCAGTATCATCTTCTTGTGTATCAATATCTACATTTGCTAATATTTGCTTTGATAATTGTTCATTTTTATATTTATCGTATTCTTGGTATATATAATATCCTGCTAATATAAATACTAAAATAATAGAAATTATAAATTGAACTTTATACATCTTTTTCTTTTTTCTTAGCTCTGGAGTTACATATAATTTTTCTGTTACAAGAATTTGGTTCATATAATCTCTCCTATTATAAAATAAAACTTCACGTTTCTATTATATCATATAGCATTATACTTTTTAAATAGTTTTTTTGTTTTTTTCTAAATTTTTTTGTTCTTTTTCTAAAACAATGTTATTAAATAGTTCTTCTAAATTATATTTTGAATTTAATTCCTCTAAATTTTTATTTTTTTCTGTATCATTTTCTCTTTTTAACATTTTTTCCTCCTAAATTTCATTTGCAATATTTGCAAAATCTTGTATTGATAGCTTTTCTGCTCTTATATTTTCATTTATATTTAATTGCTTTAGTATTTCTGTTATTTTATTTTTTTCTATAAATCCGCTATTGCTTAGCGAATTTACTAAAGTTTTTCTTCTTTGCATAAATGCAATTTTTATTAATTTAAAAAATATTTCCTCACTATTTACTTCAACTGGTGGCTTTTCTCTTATTCTTAAATTAATTACTTCAGATTCCACAGATGGTTCTGGAATAAATGAGCTTTTATCAACAATTCTTACATTTTTTGAATCTGCATAATAATATACAGAATAAGTTATTGCTCCTGCTGATTTTTCACCAGGAATTGCAATTAACCTTTCTGCAACTTCTTTTTGCACCATTACAGTTATACTTTGTAAATCTAATCTTTCTTCTAATAATTTCATTATTATTGGTGTTGTAATGTAATATGGTAAATTTGCTACAATTTTTACATTTTTTATATTTTCATTTTTTTCTTCTTTTATTAATTTATGTAAGTCAACTTTTAAAATATCTTCATTTATTATTTCAAAATTTTGGTACAAGAAAAATCTTTCTTTTAAAATATCTATCATTCTTTCATCTAACTCTACACATATAACTTTTCCTGCTCTTTCCAAAATATATTTAGTAAGAGTTCCTAATCCTGGTCCGATTTCTATAACTAAATCTTCTTTATTTATATTTGCAGAATCACACGCATCTATAATTACACTTTCATCTATTAAAAAATTTTGTCCTAAATTTTTATTAGCTGTAATTCCGTATTTTTTCATTAAAAATTTTGTTTCTTCAAATAAATTCATAATTCTCTCCTCTTATGAAATTATACAATATATCCCTATTTTTGTAAACTAATTAACTCAATCATTATTTGATATTATTTATTTAAAGACAAAATAATAATTAAGATCCAATTCTTCGTATGTGTAGGGGCGACCTTTGGTCGCCTTTTATTATTTTTCTATGGCGGTCAATGACCGCCCCTACATTCATGAAATTTTAGATTAATTTATTATTTTGAATTATCATTATTTCGGGTCGACAGAGGCGTCGACCCCTACAACCTATGAGAGAAATTTGTATTAAAATTATAAGTATACTTATGTTACTTGTTTCAAATGATTCAATTTATAGCTATTATTTTTTAATAAAATTTCTATAACATCTATTCGTGTATATAATTCATATAAATTATGTAAATGTATATAATATCTTGCTGTCTTGTAAATATGCTTTTGTTTTATATTTGTTACTGCTTCTGCAGGTGTTCCATATGAATAGTTACTTCTTGTTTTTACTTCTACAAAAACTAATTCTTCTTTTTTTAAATCAAATGCTACAATATCTATCTCTCCTGTTTTACACATAAAATTTCTTTCTATAATTTTATATCCTAAGTCTTCTAAATATTTACTTGCTATATTTTCTCCTTCAATTCCCACTATGTGTTTTTTATACATTTTATTACTTCCTTTTTATCATATTTCCTGGCATTATTTCTATTAAATTTTCCATTTCCATCATTGTTATTAAATAATTTAATTCACTTATTTTACATTGTAATTTACTACATAAACTATTTATTGGTATTAGTTCATATGTTAAGTTTTCATATACTTTTTTATATTCTTTTGCTACTTCTATATTTTCATCCTTTTCTTCTTTTACTTCACTATTTTGTATTATTTTTAGTTCTTCTAAAATATCTTCTGTTGAAACAACTAATTTTGCACCTTGCTGAATAAGTCTATTATTTCCTACACCTGTTTTTGTTCCTAAACTATGTGGCACACAAAATATCTTTTTTCCTTGATTAATTGCAAGTCCTGCCGTGATACTTGTTCCACTTCTATATGCCGATTCTATAACCAGCGTTCCGAACTGAAAGCCCACTTACTATTCTATTTCTTTGTGGAAAATACTTAGTATTTGCTTCTGTTTCTGGTTCATATTCTGATATAACCAGACCATCATTGTATATTATTTCTTTGTATAAATATGTATTTTCTCTTGGAAATATTTTATTAAGACCGCATCCTAAAACTGCTATTGTTTTTCCTCCACTTTGCAAACAACTTGAATGAGCTACCGTATCTATTCCCTTTGCCATTCCACTTGTAATTACCAGCCCTGCTTCTGCTAGTTCACTTGAAAACTTTGTACACATTTTTACTCCATATTCACTACAACATCTTGAACCAATTACTGCAATTGAGGTTTGCTTTAATAAATTAATATTTCCTTCATAATATAACTGTTTAGGTGGTTTTTCTATATCTCTTAAAGTCTGTGGAAATTCTATATCTTCAATTATAATTTTCTTCATTTTTTCATCTCCAATATTTTCTATCTAAACTTCTATACTGTATTGCTTCTGCAATGTGTTTAGCCTCTATATTTTGTTTTTCTTCTAAATCAGCTATTGTTCTAGAAACTTTTATAATTCTATCGTGGGCGCGTGCACTTAGCCCTAATTTCTCAATTGCATTTTTAAGTATTTTCTTTCCAGCTTCATCTAATTTGCAATATTTATTCATTAATTTTGGTGTTAGTTCTGAATTAGAAAATATCCCATTTTCTTTATATCTTTCTATTTGAATTTTTCTTGCCTTATTTACTCTTTTTCTAATTGCTTCTGAACTTTCACTTGGTTGCTCTACTTCTAATTTGCTATATTTAACACTAGGAACTTCTACTTGGATATCTATTCTATCTAACAGTGGTCCACTTATTTTACCCATATATTTTGCAATTGCAGTATCTGAACATGTACACTCTTTATCCTTAGAACCATAATATCCACATGGACACGGATTTAAAGATACCACTAACATACAATTACACGGATATGTTAAACTTGCATTTACTCTTGATATTGTTATTTTTTTATCTTCTAGAGGTGTTCTCATTACTTCTAAAGTATTTTTATTAAATTCTGTTAATTCATCTAAAAATAATACTCCATAATGTGAAAGGCTCATTTCTCCTGGTTTAGGTATTCTACCTCCTCCTACTAATGAAACAGAAGATATTGTATGGTGTGGACTTCTAAAAGGCCTTGATGTTATTAAAGGTACATTTTCTGGTAAATTTCCTGCTATACTATGTATTTTAGTAATTTCTAGTGCTTCTTCAAAGGTTAAACTTGGTAATATTGTTGGTATTCTTCTTGCCATCATTGTTTTACCGTGAACCTGGGCTTCCTATTAACATACAATTGTGCCCTCCTGCTGCTGCAACTTCTATTGCTCTTTTTATATTTTCTTGTCCTTTAACTTCTGAAAAATCGAATAAATATTTATCTTTTATCTCAAATAATTTATTAATATCTATTATTTCTTTTTCTATTTTTATCTTTCCATTTAAGTAATTTACCACTTGTGTTAAATCGTTTGCAGGTATAACATTTAAATTTCTCACCACTGCTGCTTCTTTTGCATTTTCTTTAGGCAATATTATATTTTTTATTCCTAATTTTGCTGCTTCTATACATATTGGAAGTACTCCTGCAACTTTATTTAATTTTCCATCTAAAGATAATTCTCCTACAAAAACATAATCTGATAAATCTTTATTTTCTATACTTTCCATAGATTTTAAAATTCCTACCGCTATTGGTAAATCGAATAGTGAACCTTCTTTTCTTGTATTTGCAGGAGATAAATTTACAATTATCTTCCTACTTTCAAAGTTAAGTCCAGAATTTTTAATTGCAGTTCTTACTCTTTCTTTTGATTCTTTTACACTAACATCCGGCAGACCAACAATATCAAAACTAGGAAGCCCAGCAGATGTATCTACTTCAACATTTATTAAATATCCTTCTAGTCCATGTAATCCTATACTTTGCACAATTGATAACATATTTCCTCCTAAAAATATTTATATCTTATAAAAATTACTTATATATGCCCCTAAATATTCTCCCCTTTATATAAAATACAAATTTTAATACACAAAAGAGCAAAGAAATATAATGAATGCTTTTTCATTCATCTATTTCTTTGCTCCCTATATTTTTTATATTATTAACACATTTAATTTACTTTTGCAAGAAAAATCCTTCGACAAAAAACTACAAAAAAATACAAATTATAGATAGTATAATATTTTTTATTTTTTTTAACAAAATAATTGATTTTTCGTTTTTTTTTGATATAATACTTTTAAATAATTGGTTTGTACCAAAGAATAATTTATTTAAGGAGGCTATTTATATGGCAAGAACAGCAGGATCAAAAAATGCAAGAAACACAACAAAAACAACTGTTACAGGAATTATAAACGAAGAAGTAGAAGTTGGTGTTAATCAAAATATTATTGTATCTAAAGAAAAATCTTCAGATTTCTTAGGTTACTTTGGTAGTACACCTGTATTAAATGAATGCGTTATTAACAGAGTAATAGATAGTGGAAATTACAATATCTTCTATTTTGGTAATGTATCTGAAGATCAACAAAATGAATTAAAAAACAATTCAACCTTATGGCTATAGTAAAGCTTCCCTAAAAGGGTTGCTTTTTTTTATAAAAATTTGCCTTTATCTACATAATATGCTATAATGATAGTATCAATGGGTCAAGTACCCTATATAATAAGGAGGACATAATGTCAAAGCAACTTAGTGATGCAACAAAAATTCGGGAGTATGATATAATACTCCGTAAGCAATGGGAAGAATTAGATTACTTCCTAAATGGTGTAAACTCAATGATTTTGCAAGGCTGTAATTGTATTTTAAAATATGAATCACAGCATAAACTTCTTAGAATTAAGATTTATCGCTGCAGATCAATATTCAGCGCTATAAGATTATCATTTATGTTAAAAGAAAAAGACATCAATCTTAATGAAATTAAAACTCTTTTAACTTATACTAATCTTGTTAGCTCTTACAATGGTTTTCTTCAATTTTCTATTAGTAAACCAGCTGAAGAGCAGCATGGACCTACTGTTCATATTGATATATATGAGCCAAAGGATTCTGCTAAAAAGAACCTTTTAAAACAGGCCCTTGAATCAATTGAGTAACACCTTAACCCCTGTACATATAATTATGTACAGGGGTTTTCTTTTTATTCATCAAACATTTTATAATATACAACTCTTTGATATTCTTGTAATTTATCATAATACCTAGATTGTTTATCATCTATTTCGTTTTTATTACCATCTTTATCTATATAATATTGATTCGTTATTATTGGTATTTCCTTATTTAATTCTTCCATATACAAACTATACGAATCTTTCTTTAGATTTGTATTTTTCATTAATAAGCTTTCTAAATAGTTTGTACTAATTTCTTCTTTTCCTTCTAAATTAATGTCATAATTAGCTGTTATAAAATATGGAACTATATAATTTGCTTCATCTTCTTTTATTCCGCTTCTTATTCCATATTCGTCTTGTAAGTTAAGATTTGGTTGATGGTCTCCAAAAAATAACACTATTGTTTTTTCATCATATTTTTCTATATAATCTAGTAAATATTTTAAGCTATTGTCAACTTTATTTTGCACTTGTAAATAATTATTTACATATATATTGTCTACATATTTTTGACCATTATCATTTTGATATATATATGGTAAATGATTTTGCATTGTTACTACAAATTCAAATATGCTTTCATCTTTTTCTTTATTTTCTAATTCATCTATTACATATTTGTATGTGCTTATATCGCTAGAATACTCATTTATTTCATTTTCCAAATTGTTCATATCTTCTTTAAATAATGATTTATCAAATCCTAAATATTTATATATTTTTCCTCTGCTATAACCCGTTTTATACCACGAATGAATTCCTATTGTTTTATAATTTAAACTATTCATATATGAAACAGCAGAGTTTGTATCTTTTTTTATATATTGTTGATATGGCATAGCTCCAACTGGCAAAAACGCTGTTGCATTTCGTGTTAAAAATTCATACTCTACATTTGCAGTTCCACCACCATATTGTGATGAATGCATTTTTCCTACTACGGTATTTTTTCTATTTTTTAAAGAATGTAAAACCTATTCCTCTTATTTGAGTTACAAAATAATCCATTATTGAAAATGCACTGCTTAATACAATTGTAATTAACATAGCTATTCTTTTTCTGCCAGAAATCCCATAATTTATTAGATACATTGTAACTAATATAAAATAATTTAAAACAAAATCTAAATTAAATATTATATTTTTAAAAAACAATTCTATACAGTTTATAATTTTTAGATTTTTAATAAACTCTTCATACTCATAAATATCAATTCCAGCAAATGTAGAAGTTAATAAATATAATACAAATAATACTATTAGATTTCTAGCTAATTCTTTATAATTTATTTCTTTTAATTTTTCTTTTATTTTATTTATATATTTCATTTATTTCCTCTATTATGTATAATTTTCCATGTCCTTATTTTTTATCGAGTCGACAGAGGCGTCGACCCCTACAACATTCTCTATTAATTTTTTACATTTTTATTAAAATTGGGTTGCATATTTGCAACCCAAAATTTTATTATTTTCTTATTGATAATATTTTATATTTTGCAATTCCATCTGGAATTTGAACTTCTATAACCGCATTTTTCTTTTTACCTAATAAAGCTGCTCCTAAAGGTGATTCGTTTGATATTTTATTTTCGGCTAAATTAACTTCTGTTGAACCTACAATTGTGTATTCTACTTCTTCATCAAATTCTTCATCGAATACTTTTACTGTATTTCCAACTTGTACTGTTTTTGTATCTATTTCTGATTCATCTATTATTTTTGCAAGTCTTAATTTCTTTTCTAATTCAACAATTTTATTTTCGTTTTCTGCTTGAGCATTTTTTGCTTCATCGTATTCAGAGTTTTCAGATAAATCTCCAAAACCTAAAGCAACTTTTATTCTTTCTGCTATTTCAGCTCTTGTTTCAGTTTTTAATTTTTCTAATTCCTTTTCTAATTTATCAAAACCTTCTTGTGTTAATATAACTTCTTTTTCTTCCATAATGTTTCCTCCTTATGATTATGTAATTTTAATACCTCATTAATATAGAATATTATTATTGGTTTGTCAAGTTTATACTACTATTTTTTTAAATTCTTCATCATTTATAATGCCTCTATTTCCAATTAAATTTTTTATCTTTAAAGTATTATATTTTTCTAATTTGCTTTCAATAATCATACTTTCTACTACTATATTTTTATCAAATTTTTCGTATTTATTATATTTTTCATCTAATTCTAGTTCATAATAATTTAGATTAATTCCATTAAATTTTTTATCTGAAATTATTATATTTTCTTCTATATTAATTATAATTGCCCTTTCATATATATTATATTTATTTATTAATTCTTTTGGAAAGTCTATATTTATTATTATTTCTTTTTTTCTTAAACATTTCTTTTTATTATTTGATATATTTATGGGTATTCCGCTTTCTTCTAGTTCTTTTTCTATTTTAAAAAATCTTCTAACATTGTTTGTTACTATTGTTGTTTGTTTAAAATATTTTGTAACATTATAAATAATTTTTCTGTTTATTTCACTATTATCATTTACCAAAATTGCTGCACTTTTCTGTTTTAAATTTATTCCTTTTTCTTCAATAAATTCAAATATATTTTGCAATATGTTTTTGTATAATTTTATTCCATTATATATATAAATTTTATTTGAATATAAATAATTTTTAAATTCTTCACTTTTCATAATTTCTTTATCACATACAACATTTCTTACTTCATTTTTATTTAATTTTTTTATAACTTTTTTTGCTATATTTCTATTTATTTTTGAAATAAAAATTTTATTATTTTCTTCTTTTAATTTTCTAAAAAACATTTTTTTATTTTCAATATATTTAACCATAAAAAACACCTATGTAATTGTATGTTACATAAGTGTTTTTTATTAATAATTATTTATATTCGTTTGCAACAAATTGCCAGAAGCCTTCATATTCTCTGTCTTTTTCCCAAAATGCAATTCCTGCTAAATCGTATTTTTTTGCTAATCCAATTTTTTCTGTTATAGATTTTTCATCTTCAATCCACATTTTGTAGGTTGCACTTCCTTCTGTATATTCAACATAGTTTTGTTTAAGTTCATCGTCCCATTTCTTTTGAACATCGTTTGGAATAGTATTATCTACATCTTTAACATTAACAACTTTACTTGTTATTTTCCCATTATCTTCTTTCCATAATCTTGTATATAAAGGTATTCCTAATATTATTTTTTCTTTTGCTACTGCTTCTTGTCCTATAAATTTTTTTACATTATTTTCAACCCAGTTATATCCTGCTGTTGTTCCTTCTTTATTTCCTCCTGTTCCATATTGGTCATATGCCATAAATACTATATAGTCTGAAACATCTGCAATAACATCTCTATCGAAACATAATGACCATGTTTCAGAGCCATCTGGTGCTGTTACATCTACAGTTAAAGTTTTCCCTAAATCTTTTAACCTTGGAGCAAGTTCTATAACTAATCTAGAATACATATCTTTATCTGCTTTATTCATATTTTCAAAATCTAAGTTTATACCGTCAACATTATATTCTTCTGCAACTCTAACTATTTCATCTTCTAATTTTCTTCTTTTTGTGTAATCATTTAAAATTCCTTCTGTTGTTGTTAAATATGAGTTATTAGAAACCATTGGCCATACTTTAAATCCATTATTATGTGCCCATTCCACATAATCTTTACCTTCTTGATTTACATTTTCTGAAACTTTTCCATCGCTACCTTTCTCAAGATAGAAAAATGATGGTGAAAATACATTAACAGCTTCTATATTTTCTTCATTTCTATTTGGAGCTTTTGCATATTCTGAATAATAATCCCAAACTAAATTTACTTTTCCATTTATTTGTTTTGTTTCTTCCATGTTTTCTCTAACATAAGTTAAATTTGCAATTGTTTTATTTTTTACATATCCTACAATGCCGTTTTCTGTTCTTATTTTACTCCATTTATCATCTTGAGAAATAACAACTACTTTTTCTCCTTGTTTTACTTTTGCTAGTGTTTTAGAAAATTTCTTTGCTTTATATTTTACTTTTATATTTTTCTTGCTATCAGCTTTTTTTAATTCTCTATCTAAAGAATCTATAACAACTCTATCTGTGGATTCTTTGTGTTCAATTTCAACGTTATACACATTTTGTGCAAGTTCTGAAAATGGAATATATATTTTTCCATCTTTTTCAATTACTGTGCTTGCAATACTTACTGTTGCACCATTAATATCTATATTTTTTTTATCTTTAATTAATGTTGCTATTTTTGTATCCGAAGTTGTAATTAATCTATTTGAACTTTCATCGTAATTAATATATTTATCAAAGTAATTTTTTACATCGTTTATAGATAAATATATTACTCCTTTGCTATCAATATAAACATCATCTTTCATTTTTGATGTAACATTGTTGTTATTTATTACTAAGTTTGTTTTGCCTTTAACTTCTTTAACATAATAATCTGGTGCTTTAAGCCATACTAATAAAGCCATAAGTATAATTATAATTATTAGTACTATTATTTTTATTATTTTTCCTCTTTTGTTTGCTGCTTCTCTTTTATCTCTTCTCATTTGAATCTCCTCTTTTATTTGCTAAAAAATAAAACACATTATTTTCACAATATGTTTTATTTATATAATATTTAGTTAAATTTTTCAAGCGTTTTTTTATTTAAATTTTGTAGTTAAATTTATATTATATTTTTTATAATTTAAATAGTTTTATAGCTTTTCTACTTCTTCTTTTGTTAAACCAGTTATTTTCATGATTGTTTCTGTTGGTATTTTCTCTTCTTTCATTTTTTTTGCATTTTCTAGTCTTTCTTTTTTTCTTCCTTCGGTTACACCCTCTTTTATTCCTTCTTTTTTTGAATAATCCATAGAGCTATTCCAATCCATCTCCCATTTTTCT
>CAJKKA010000040.1 GCA_905200315.1 uncultured Clostridium sp. | reverse complement strand
TGGAACAATAGCCGGAGACGGAAGCTTAGTATTAAAATTATATTATAAAGCAAATACAAGCACAGGATATAAAGTAGAACACTACAAACAAAAAGCAGACGGAAGTTATGGTGATGTAGCAGACGAAACAGAAAACTTAAGTGGAACAACAGGAGAAAGTGTAAATGCTACAGCAAAATCATACGCAGGATACACAGAAGATACAGAAAACAGCAATAGAATAGCAAGTGGAACAGTAGCAGGAGACGGAAGTTTAGTATTAAAATTATATTATAAGGCAAATACAAGCACAGGATATAAAGTAGAACATTATAAACAAAAAGCAGATGGAAGTTATGGTGATGTAGCAGACGAAACAGAAAAATTAAGTGGAACAACAGGAGAAAGTGTAAATGCTACAGCAAAAGAATACGCAGGATACACAGAAGATACAGAAAATAGCAATAGAATAGCAAGTGGAACAATAGCCGGAGACGGAAGTTTGGTATTGAAACTTTATTATAAATTAGAACAAAAAGAAGTAAAAAAAGCAAACATAACAATAAAAAATATAGATAAACAAAGCAAAAAGGCAATAAAAAATTCAAGAATTGAAGTTTATAAAGGACAGGAATTATATGGTAGTGCAGTAACAGACGAAAATGGAGCAGTAGAATTTAAAAATCTAGAACCAGGAGAATATACATATAAACAAATAAATGTTGAAGAAGAATATATTTTAAATACAGAAGAAAGTAAATTTATAGTAAATGAAGATGGAACATTAGAATTTCTTGTAGGAAGCAATATAATTGAAAACGATAAAAATAAAAAAGAAGATAATAAAGATAATAATACTAATGAAAATACAAACAGCAATAGTTCAAGTAATACCAATAAGGTAACCAACAATACTACGGTAAACAATAATAAAAATACAGTAGCAAAAAATGGAGATACAACAACAGCCAAAAGTGCATTATTATATGCAGGTGAAAAATATGGAAAATATACTTTAATAATTATATTTGGAATTTTGTGCTATATAATAAATAAAAGAAAAAATAAAAACTAGCTACAAATGTAGTTAGTTTTTATTTTTGATAGAGTATATGGAATATATAGAAAAAATTTTTTCTATACTCTCATACTTTTAATTTTTTGATTATTTTTATTTCATTATATAAATCCTCTATAATTTTATTTCTATTTTCTAGTGCTTCTTGATATTCGCATAAAACATCATAATAATTATCAAAATTTTCTCCTTCGCTAAATAATTGCTTCATTCCTTCTTTATAATAATTTAACTTCTTTTCACTTTTGGAAGAATTCATTTTGGTTTCATAATCTTTAATAGTTTTTAGTCTTTTTATTTCATCTTTTAAAAAGTCGATATAGCCAATTAAACAACTAATTTCATATTCTGTGTCTTCTATTACAACTCTAAATAGAGCTTTTACTACTTTTCTATTTAATCGACCAACTTTTGCACCTTTAGCGACATTATCTAATGCTACTTCTTTAATAGAAGGTTGAGAATCTTTTATTAGTATTTGTAAAGTTTCAGAAATATTAACATGAGTTTTATATTGCCTTTTACTAACAATTGCATCAAATTCATCAGCTACTTTTATTATTTGATCTTCTAAAGGAATTTCTCTGCCCTTTAACCCTTCTGGGTAGCCTGTTCCATCTAAGCATTCATGATGATATTTTGGACCAAGAGCATAAGGTCTAAGTTCTAAGTCGTCCATACACATTTTATATCCAAGTATTGTATGGGTTTTCATAACCTCATATTCTTCATCTGTTAATCTGGAAGGCTTTTGTAAAATCTTGGGCGGAATAAAAATTTTTCCAATGTCATGTAAATATGCGCATATAGTACAATAAGATGTAAAATTTTTATTTAAATGTAAATATTCGCAAAGTCGGCAAACAATGCTTGCGACATTTTCTGAATGTTTTCTAGTAAAAACATCTAGTTTATCTAACATAGAAAGCTGATATCTCATACTACCAGTTAAGTTATAAGATTTTAAAGTTGATTTATCATAAAAATCAAATGTTTCATTTGACATATTTAATACCTCCAAAAAAACTAAGAGAATTATATATTTAAAAAAAATACTTGTCAATAAAATTATTTATTATAAATAGAATTATAAATAGAATAGTGAATCTAATATTAAAATGTAGAGATTTTTTAAAACGTAAAATCATTGACAAATATAAAATTGGACTTTATTATATAAAAAAGGAGAAAAAATTTATGAATAAAGAGTATGAGTATTCTTTTTATGTAGAAAAAATAGAACCATTTATTAAGTATTGTGAAAAAAATAATTATAGAAAAATAAATGAATGTAATCAAATACGAGAACTATATAAGAATGGCAATAAAATTTTAGCACGTGTAACAAAAAATTATATTGATGGAAATGAGAAGATATTTTTTGATTTAAAAGATGAAAATGAAACAGAAGATACATTGAAAATTTGTAGAGAATCTGGTGAAATTGAGGTTACAAATAGTATGGAATTTGTTAATTCTTTATTAGAAATGATGGAATTCAAATTTCATAAGAAATTAGAAAGAAAAAGATATGTATACGAAAAAGGCAATGTAAAATTTGAAATTGATGATTATAAAGTACCAAAGGCAAAGGTCGTTGCTATTGAGGGAGATAAATTAGAAGTTGATAAAGTTTATAGTGAAATAAAAAGTGGTATTTTTTTATAGTATAAAAACTAACGTCAAATGTTGTAGGGGTCGGCGTCTCGACGACCCGAAATATTTTAATTATCAAATGACAAATAAATTGTTTTTTAATCAACAAATTTATTTGTCATTTGATTATATTATAAAATCTAATTTCAAACATTGTAGGGGCGGACGCCTTAAGTCCGCCTGTTTGATTTTTTTATCTATTTGTTATTTCTTCTAATTTTAAAAGTTCTTCCCATCTTGCATCAACTTCTTTTTGAAATTCTTCTATCATCCATTCGTTTCCAGGTTTAAACATATGTTTAAATCTTTTTTGTGGTCTTAAAAACTCTTCAATTGGAAGTTTTTTTGCTGGTTTATAAGTTATTTTATATACACCATTTACAACTTCATATAATGGCCAGTAGCAAGTATCTGCAGCTAACTTGTTGATAGTCATTAATTCATCTGTAGGATATCCCCAACCACGAGGGCAAGGACTTAAAACATTTAAAAATGTAGGTCCATCTGTATAAATTGCCTTTTCAGATTTTTCATACAAATCTTTAAAATTTGTCATAGCTAATGTTTGAGCAACATAAGGTATATGATGACCAACCATAATTTTAGTTAAATCTTTTCTAACTTGCATTTTACCAGGTATAACTTTTCCAGCAGGAGAGGTTGTAGTATCTGCAAATTTTGGAGTTGCAGAAGAACGTTGAATACCTGTATTCATATATGCGCCATTATCATAGCAAACATAAGTTAAATTA
The DNA here is from genome assembly GCA_905200315.1 of uncultured Clostridium sp. Next base: position 9,691 of record CAJKKA010000040.1, on the reverse strand, counting down.
TGACATCTTTCCATTGCACCAGATAAACTTTGAAGACCTATATCGTAAGTACCACCATCTCCACCAAAAGCAATAAATTTTGTATCTTTATCTTGAGGTAATTTACCTTGTTTTTTCATAGATTTATAAGCTGCCTCTGCACCTGAAAGTGTAGCAGAAGTGCATTCGAAAGCAGTATGTATAAAAGAGTCTGTCCATGCGGTGTATGGATAAATAAAAGTAGAAACTTCCATACAACCAGTTGCACAAGAGATAACTGCATGATCATCTTCTTTTAAAGCTCTAAGAACCATTCTAGCAACAGGAGGAGCACCACAACCAGCACACATTCTATGACCTTCTGTAAATCTAGAAGGTTTATTACCAACAATTTGTTTAACATTATAAGGCATTAAAAATCAATCCTTTCTGAAAATATTTTAATTTCTTTATGGCGACCATTGGTCACCTTTTATATTATTATAGAAAATTTCTATTTTTATTGTAGGGTTCGGCATCCTTAGGGCGACCCGCATGGCGAAGCCGAAAAAGAAATATTATTACGTAAAAATTATTTTCTCAATCCCAAATATCTGTAAGGAGTAACAATTTGTTCATCATTACAAATATCAATTAAATCATCAAAAACACTTTCAATATCTGTAGAAGTAGTATCTCTACCACCAATTCCATAAATATAATTAACCATAGGAACTTTTTTATTATTAACATACATAGCAGAAGTTACATCTTCAAATAAAGCACCACCAGCAGCATTTAAAGAGTCTGCTTTATCAAGAATAGCTACAGCTTTTTGATTTTCTAAAGCTTTGGCAATTTCTTCAGCAGGGAAAGGTCTAAATACTCTTAATTTTAACATACCTGCTTTTATTCCTTTATTTCTTAAAGAATCTACAACAAATTTTGTAGTTCCAGCAGTAGAGTTCATACAAACAATAGCAATTTCGCTATCTTCCATTCTATATTCTTCAAAGAAAGAATATTTTCTACCAGTTATTTTTTCAAAATCTTTAGCTACGTCTAAAATAACTTTTTTCGCATTTTTCATAGCCTCAGCTTGTTGAGCTTTATGTTCAAAAAGAAAAGCTTGTAAGTCTAAAGGCCCCATAGCAATAGGTTCATTGCTATTTAATAAATAATGTTCTGGTTTATAAGTTCCTACAAAATCTTTAACAGTATCATCATCTAAAAGCTCAATATTTTCTATGGAATGAGATGTAATAAAACCATCTTGGCAAACCATTAAAGGTAATTGAACATCTTTATGTTCTGCAATTCTATGAGCCATTAAAGTATTATCATAAGCTTCTTGATTATTTTCAGAGAAAAGCATAATCCAACCACTATCACGAACACCCATTGCATCTGAATGGTCATTGTGAATATTTAAAGGTCCTGAAACAGCTCTATTTACTAAGTTCATAACAATAGGCAATCTCATAGAAGAAGCAATATAAATCATTTCCCACATAAAAGATAATCCATTTGCAGAAGTAGCAGTCATAGCTCTTGCACCTGCAGCCTCGGCACCAATACAAGCACTCATAGCACTATGTTCACTCTCAACAGCAACAAATTCAGTATCAACTGTGCCATTAGCAACAAAAGTAGAAAAATACTGAGGAATTTCTGTTGAAGGAGTAATAGGAAAAGCAGCCACAACATCAGGATTAATTTGTTTCATAGCTGTAGCAACAGCTTCATTTCCACTTAAACGTTCTCTAATTTTCATATTTCTAAAATCCTTTCTTTAATTTTATATAATATTTTATTCCATTGTGATGGCATTAAACGGACAAACCTTTGCACATACACCGCAGCCCTTGCAAAAATCATAATCAAAATCTGAACGTAAACCATCTTTATTTACTGGAATGGAATTTTCTGGACAAACAGGAAAGCACAATCCACATTGTTTGCACTTCTCAGAATGAAATATAGGAGTAATACTTCTCCAATCACCAGTTTTGAAATCCTTAGCATTACCAGCATTATATATATTTCCTCCAATTGTAAGGTCGCACATTGGAGTATTTTTATTAATATTAGTCATTTCAACACTTCCTTTAAAGTAATTTTAAATTTTATTTACTTCTTTTAAAGCCATTTCAATAGCTTTCATATTACCTTCGATAACCTCAGGCTTTTTAGCAAATTTATGTTTAAAAGAACCTTTCATATCGTTTAAAAACTCTTCATCATTCATAATAGCACTAACCTTAACAATAGCTGCAAGCATAGGAGTATTTGGAAAATATTTTCCAAGAGTTTCTAATGAAATTTTTCTTGCATCAATTGTATAAATACTACCAGAATAATTACTTAATAATTGTTTAAGAACGCCCGCAGATTTTGTAGTATTAATAATAATTGCACCATCTGGTTTTAAACCAGCAGTAACATCAACACTTTCAAGCAAAGTATCATCTACAACTACAACATAATCTGGCTCATAAATATTGCTATGAACAGTAATAGGTTTATTACTAATTCTATTATAAGCAGTAATAGGGGCACCCATTCTTTCAGGTCCATATTCAGGAAAACCTTGAATAAATTTACCAGTGTTAAAAGCAGCATCAGCTAAAAGCAAAGAAGCAGTTTTAGTACCTTGACCACCTCTACCGTGCCATCTTATTTCAATTAAATTTCTCATAAAGTAAGACCTCCTTAAAAACTCATTTAAGTATATGCCCAAAATAGTGCAAAGTCAAGAAATATTTTAGTTATCTAAATACAAAATTAAACATAATTTGCAATATAAAGAAGATAATTTATTTGTTTAAAATTATTATTAATTTATTTTCCTTGTAAAATTTATTTGTATAGTGTAAAATAAAAATGAAAAAAATCAATGTCAAACATGGAGGAAATATGGAAAAATTCAAGAGTGAAAGAGGTTCTGCAACTGTTGTTACTCTTACGGTTGTGTTGTTTTTTACTATAATTTTAATGGGTGTTTATGTTTCTGCCAATAATGCAAATAGAGCACAAAAAAATGCAGACACAACAATTATAGATAAATATGGTGAAGATGTTAATTTTATAAATGAAATTTATAATGAGAAAAAATTAAATAATGTAAATTTAAATAGCAATTCTGCTAAAATAAAGTGGAATGGAGAAAATATTGAATATACAAGTGTTTCAGAGGCAAAAGCAACTGCTCAAATAGATATTTTAGATGAAAATGTAGACTTACAAAATTGTGAATTTGTAGTTAATAACAACAAAAACTATATGGGTGTTGATGATAATATTTGGCTAACTGCGGATGCTATAGCAGTTACAGAAATGTCTGGAACAGTTCAAACAACAATTAAAGCAGAAAAAACATACTATATTCATTTGTTACTTACCAAAAAAGACAATACAAAAGAAGAAATAATATCAGATGCAATAAAAATAAATAATAATGAAGAATTATTGTCAACATATAAATATGAAGCAATACAAACACTTAGTAATAATGAAACATCTTATAATGTAACAATTACAATAAATAACAAAAATAGCAATTATGATAACTGGAAAATTAGTTTTGAAGTTCCAGAAGGATTTGATTCAGATAATCTTACATGTAGTGGAACTTCTAAAATAGAATTTAACAATAATAGCATAATATTATATTCTTCAGAGGAAAATGGAAAAATAAATAAAGGAGATACAATACAAATTCAATGTACATTAAATTATAATTCAAATGTTGAATTTTGGGTAAAAAATGCCAAATTAAATGATGAACAACTTAAGATAATATAAATAGCGAATAAAAAATACCAAACATGGAAAAACTAACCTAAAATACATAAATTTTAGGGAGTGAAAGTTTTTAAATGTTTGGTATTTTAAATATTAATGGAATTGCTCTTGATAAACAAAAATTAGAAGAATACATTGAAAAGTTTGCATCTGATAATTCTGTTACAAAAAATTCAGATATACAAACATATCCAATTAACGATATGCTTAAAAATTTTGAATTTATTACAAGAGTATATAATTTGCTAAATGAACATGTTAAGTTGAAAATAAACATACATCCTGCTGGAGAATGGCTTTTAGATAATTACTATATTATAGAAGAAAATGTAAAAAGTGTTCAAAAAGAACTTAGTTTAAATAAATATAAAAATTTAGTTGGAATTTCAAATGGAATTTACAATGGCTATGCACGTATATATGTGTTGGCTTACGAAATTTTAGCTTTTACAGAAAACAATGTTGATAATTATAATTTGAATTATATATTACAAGCTTATCAAAAAAAGAAAAGTTTAAGTATGGAAGAAATATGGAATATAAACATATTTCTTAAAATTGGTTTAATAGAAAATATTGCACGAGTATGTGAAAAAATATATTCAAGTCAAGTTCAAAAATATAGAGCAGAAAATATATATGAAAGATTAGTAGAAAATAAAAACAAAAATGAGCTAATATGTAGCCAAAACAATAAAATCCAAACGGCAAAAATAGGGTATGGAGAGTTAAAATACCCTTTTATAGAATATTTATCCTACAAGTTAAAAAAAGCAGGAAGAAAGGCTAGAAACTTTTTTGATGTTTTAGAAGAACAAGTAAATAGAAGCGGAACAACAATATCAGAAGTAATAAAGAAAGAACATTATGATATTGCACTAAAAAAACTCTCAATGGCAAATAGTATAACAACCTTAAAAAGACTTGCACGAATGAATTTCTTGGAAATTTTTGAAGATGTAAATGGAGTAGAAGAAATATTAAAAAAAGACCCTGCTGGTATATACGAAAAAATGGATTTTGAAACAAAAGAATATTATAGAAATGTAATTTCAGAAATTTCTAAAAAAACAAAAATTTCGGAGTTATATATTGCTCAAAAGGCTTTAGAATTATCGCAAAAAGGAAATAATCCTAAAACTTCACATATAGGATATTATCTAATTTCAGAAGGAAAAAATAATTTATATAAAATAATAGGATATAAAAACAATGAAGTTAGTAAAGGCTTAAAAGCTAAAATATATGTATATGGAATAAGTGCTGTAAGCCTTATTATAACACTAGCACTAATGAAAAATTACTATAAAATGCATTTATTTATATCAATAATACTATCAATATTTTTATTTATACCTGTATCAGAAATTGTTGTGCAATGCACACAATATATACTTGGTAAAATTGTAAAACCAAAAATATTGCCAAAAATGGATTATAGTGAAGGAATACCAGAAGAAGAGTCAACCTTTGTTGTAGTACCAACAATAATAGATAGTGAAAAAAAGGTAGAAGAAATAATTCATAAATTAGAAGTATATTACTTAGCAAATAGGAGTGACAATTTATATTTTGCTCTTTTAGGAGATTGCACAACAACTAAAAACGAAGTAGAAGAAATAGATGCAAAGCTCATAGAAAAAGGAAAAGAATTAGTAGATAAATTAAATGAAAAATATAATAAAAAAATATTTTATTTTTTATATAGAAAAAGAAGATGGAATGAAAAGGAAAATGCATATTTAGGGTGGGAACGTAAAAGAGGTTTATTAACACAATTTAATGAATATTTATTAAAAAATAAAAAAGCAGATTTTATAATAAATACTATTGAAGAAGAAAAGATACCAGAAATAAAAAATATAATAACTTTAGATGCAGATACAGATTTAAGCTTAGAAACTGCACAAAAACTAATAGGAACGATGGGACATATACTAAATAAGCCAGAAGTAAAAAACGGAGCAGTAGTAAAAGGTCATGCACTTATTCAGCCAAAAGTAGGAATAAATATAGAAGCAAGTAGAAAATCTTTATTTACACAAATATTTGCAGGAAGCGGAGGAACAGATTTATATACAAATGCAATTTCAGATGTATACCAAGATAATTTTGATGAAGGAATTTTTACAGGAAAAGGGATTTATAATTTAAAGGTATTTTCAGAAGTATTAGAAAATCAAATTCCAGAAAACACAGTGTTAAGTCACGATTTGCTAGAAGGAAGTTATTTAAGATGTGGACTTGCAACAGACATAATGCTTATGGATGGCTACCCATATAAATATAACAGTTTTATAAGTAGACTACACAGGTGGATTAGAGGAGACTGGCAAATAACAGGGTGGTTATTAAATGATATAAAAGATAAAAACGGAAAATTGCACAAAAATCCACTAAATTTTTTGTCGAAATTTAAGATATTAGATAACCTAAGAAGAAGCTTATTAGAAGTTTTTTGTGTAATATCATTATTATTAGTAATAGTTATAAAATTAAAATTCAATGTAAGAATATGTACACCTGTAGTGGCGGTTTTTATAGCAATTTTGGCACCAATGATTTTAGAATTAATAAACAAAATAGTATTTAAAAAAGATGGACAAGAAACAAGTAAAAGTTTCACACCAAAAATTTCTGGAATAAAAGGAATAATAACAAGAGCATATTTAACATTTTCTTTCTTTCCAAACAAAGCATATATTTCTTTAAATGCAATAATAAAAACAATATATAGAAAGCATTTTTCAAAAATGCATATGCTAGAGTGGACTACATCTGAGGAAGCAGAAAGATTTTCAAAAGTAAGTTTAGGTTCATATTATACTAATATGTGGGTGAATATTTTATTTGCAGTTATTGGTTTCATATTAGCATATACAAGCAAAACAACACTTGAATTATGGAGCTTTTATTCAGTAGGAATTATATGGACAATATCTCCATGGTTTGCATATGAAGTAAGTAAAGAAATAAAAAACAATGCACAAATAGAAAAGTTAAATAAAGAGGAAAAAGAATATATACAAAATATAGCAAGAGAAACTTGGCAATATTTTAAAGATTCATTAACAGAAGAAAATAACTATTTACCGCCAGATAACTATCAAATTGGAAGAAAAGAAAAATTTGTAAATAGAACATCATCAACAAATATTGGACTTGCAATGCTTGCAGTAATTTCTAGTTATGACTTAAAATATGAAACAAAAGAATATACAATAAATTTATTAGAAAAAATGCTAAACACAATAAATTCTTTGCAAAAATGGAATGGACATTTATATAACTGGTATAACATACAAACCTTGCAACCACTGATACCAAGATATGTTTCAACCGTAGACAGTGGAAATTTTGTTGGTTATTTATATGTAGTAAAGCAATTTTTAATTAATTTAGAAGCAGAAGAAAAATATAAAAACAAAATAAATATAATGATAAATATAATAGATGAAACAATAGAAAGAACAAACTTTGCAGTGCTTTATGACTATAAAGTTGGACTATTTTCAATTGGGTTTAATATTGAAGAAAATAAATTAACAAATTCGTATTACGATTTGTTAGCTTCAGAAGCAAGACAAGCAAGTTTAGTAGCAATAAGTAAAGGAGATGTGCCAGTAAAACATTGGAGAAATTTAAGCAGAACACTTACAAATTTAAATAAACACAAAGGTCTTATTTCGTGGTCTGGAACGGCTTTTGAATATTTAATGCCAACAATAAATATTCATCAATATGAGGGAAGTTTATTAGATGAATCTTGCAAGTTTATGATTATGTGTCAAATGATATATAGCAAAAATGTAGGAATACCATGGGGAATTTCGGAATCTGCCTTCAATGTAAAAGACTTGCATGCAAATTACCAATATAAAGCCTTTGGAATACCATGGCTAGGGTTAAAAAGAGGTTTAGAAGATGAAGCAGTAGTAGCAAGCTATGGAAGTGTTTTAGCTATAAATTACAAACCAAAAGAAAGCATTAAAAACTTAAAATTAATGGAAGAATATGGGGCAAGAGGAAAATATGGATTATATGAAGCGGTAGATTTTACAAGAAATAGAATGCAAAAGGGAAAAATAAGTGAACCAGTAAAAACATTTATGGCACATCATCAAAGTTTAATATTGCTTTCAATAAATAATTTAATAAATAACAATATTTTTCAGCAAAGATTTTACGATAATCCAGAAATAGAAGCAATAGATATTTTACTACAAGAAAGAATGCCAGAAGATATGATTATTACAAAAGAGAAAAAAGTAAAACCTGTAAAAGTAAAATATAAAGATTACGAAAGTTATAATGAAGAGATAATTACTAATATAGAAACCATAGATGAATATAATGTTATTTCAAATGAAAATTATTCTATTATTACAAACCAAAAGGGTGAGGGATATAGTAAATACAAAAATATTATAATAAATAGATACAAACAAACTGCAGATGAAGCTCAAGGTATGTTTTTTTACTTAAAAAATATATCTGATAATAGAATATGGATGGCAAATTATGCAAGTTTTTTAGATAAACCAGATAAATATAATACAGTATTTTCACCAGATAGCACAAAAATAGTAAGACAAGATGGAGATATAGAAATAACAGCAAATACTACAGTAGATGTAGAAGAACCAATAGAAATACGAAATTTAAAAATTAAAAATATAGGAAACAGAGAACAAATTTTAGAAGTTACAGGAAGCTTTGAACCGGTTATATCTACACAAATACAAGATATTTCACACCCAGTATTTAATGATTTATTTTTAAGAAATGAATTTGAAAATGACAACATAATAATAGAAAGAAGACAAAGAGATAAAAATGCTGAAAAAATATTTTTAGCAACAACATTATTTACTGAAAATGAAACAATAGGAGACATAGAATATGAATTAGATAAGGAAAAGTTCTTTGGTAGAGGAAATATTCAACTTCCAGAAATGATAAAAAATTCAAAGCCATTTAGTAAAATAGTGGGACTAATTACAGAACCAATTATTGCATTAAAAAGAACATTAAAAGTAATGCCAGGAGAAGAAGTAGACTTAAATTTAATTATCGCAGTTTCAGATACAAAGGAAAAGGCTCAAAAGTATGTTAACGAATATAAAAATCAAGCTAAAATAAAGAAAAACTTCCAATTAGAAAAATTAAAATCAATGGAAGAAATACGATATTTAGGAATAAAGGGAACAGACACAAGAGATTATAAAAAATTAATGTCACTTTTAATTGTACAAAATGAATTAAAGAAAAACTATATAAAAAATAATAATACGTATTCTCAAAGTGATTTATGGAAGTTTGGTATTTCTGGCGATTTGCCAATTGTTTTAGTGAAAATTAAAGACTTAAATGATAGCTTTGTACTAGAAGAAGTTTTAAAGGCATATGAGTATTTAAGAATAAAAAATATAGAATTTGAGTTAGTAATATTAAATAATGAAGAGTACAGTTATAATTCAGAAGTTCAAGATGAAATAGAAAACATAATATTAAGTAGCCCTTATGGATATATGAAAAATCAAAAAGCAGGAATATTTAGAATTAATTCAAATGAAATATCAGAAGAAGATTTACATTTATTAGAATTTAGAGCAAATGTCGTATTAGATAGCCATTTGGGAAGTTTAGAAAATCAACTAAAAGATTTAGAAGACGAATATAAAAAATTATTAAAAAATATTCCAGAGGAAAAACCAGAAAAAATTGTATTAGAAAATGAAACTATAAGAGAAAATAAACTAGAACAAATAGATAATTTAGAAAATTTAAAATACTATAATGAATATGGCGCATTTACTAAAGATGGCAAAGAGTATGTATTGAAAGTAAATAAAGAAAACAATTTGCCAACAACTTGGAGCCATATAATTGCAAACGAAAAATTTGGAACAGTTGTAACAGAAGGTTT
>CAJKKA010000039.1 GCA_905200315.1 uncultured Clostridium sp. | reverse complement strand
ATAAGTGCTTTCTCATGTATTCGCTCAAATTCATGCAGTTTTCTTTAAAATAAGCTTGTATCTGTTCTTTTTCTTCTTTTGTTAGCCTAACTTGTATTTTTGTATCTTTTATTTCGCTCATCGGAAACCTCCTAAAATTTTATCTTTTTATTAGTTATATAAAAAATTTTAAGAAATTAAAATAGATGACGTGTCGTGACTAAAAATTTTTTTTAACTTACCGCTCCAATCAAAATATTTTGATTGGATCGTAATGACTTGTCATTACGAACCCATAAAAATATTTTGTTTCCGCTACATACTCAAAGTTTTATATTTAACCTCTACTTTTATATTTTTTGCCCTCTTTTTGACCTTCTAAAATCCATTCTAAGACCCTTCTATTTTTGTTGTCGATAAATTACCCTAGTCAAATTTCATTTTTTCTTACAGGCTTCTATTGGTATTCAATATATTTAAATACATATTGGAGTACAATATATTTTTGCAATAAAAAAAAGTATTGGTATACAATACTACAGACGGACTTCTTGCCTAAAAAGTTAAGTACATTCAGCTCTTTTTTAAGTCTGTGCAATTAGACTTCCGACTTTGAAAACACTAGGTTTTCAAAAATTTTACTCGCTGCGCTCGTTTCTTTTACCCTACATAGATTTTTTAAAAAATAGAATTTTTTAAAATCTATTACGATTAAAAGAACCAGCGCAATTCCCGAATCGGTACCAATTCGTTTACTTGCCGTTCCACTTCACACTCCGAAACTTCGTTTCTCGTGTTCGTTTCACTCACACCGCTTTACTTCACTTCATAGCCTTCGGCTATTCGCTCCGCTCCGCTTATGTATCTGTTGCTCGTTATCGCTCCAAAAACTTCGTTTTTGTCCGCTCTAACTTCGCCCAGATATATCTTTTTTACTGCTATAATACTGCAAATCGCAAAATTTACCCTGTAAAAAAATTATATTAACTTCCTTATCAGACTAAATTTATCCGCTTGTATGTATTATGTTGCTCCGGTAAGATATAATCTTTCCGCATTTTTTTTGTTTATTTTTTTATACATTGTGTTAATCCTCCTGTTTTTTTTGTAATTATACTAATACTATGCAATTTTAATTTTTGTATAACAAAATACATTCAAAATTTGCAAAAACAGAAATTTTTATCTATCCGCTCCAATTGTTTCACAATTGGATCGTGATGACAGGTCATCACGAACCAATGTGAAATCAACCTCCGCTACAAAGTCTTTTATTTTGGCTTTGTTAGCTAACTTCGTGATAATTATAATAAAAAATAACCATGCCTTAGTAATTTCAATAAATACTAAGGCATGGTTGTTTAATTTGTTGTAAGTAGTTCGCATTAGATTAATATTGTTCACTTTATTATATTATAGCATTAACTTAATTTACACATTTCATTTAAAGTATTTTTGTTATTTCTTTAATACACATTTTCCCCATCGTAGTCGTACAAAGACAAAGTCATTCTTACAAGTATATTTATCTCTAGCTTAATTGGTTTTGGAAGTATTTATTTATCCTATTTTAATGTCTTTAGCATCATTTGTAGTTATTTACTTTATTGTTGCAATAAACACATACAATAAAATCATTTCTAATTACTTATCAAATATAAAAGAGGCTATCACATGAACAATTTTCAATTGGTATGCGACATCCTCTTTCATTTATGCATTGTTTATATAGATACCTAGAATCACTCTAGATTATATATGACTGGTATTTAACATAATCCTCTTTACTACATTCTATACTAAATAAAGTTCCTTCATTAGTATATTCAGTTTCTAGAACAGTTGAACTATCAATTATATAAGATGTCATTTTACCATCTTTATAAGGAACCATAACCTTACATTTTATATAATCCATAAATATATTTTTACATATAGATTCCAATAATTCTTCTATACCTATATATTTTTTAGCTGAAACCAGCATCCCTTCTATATTGAATGTATCTAATTCCATTAAATCAACTTTATTATATACATAAATCACAGGAATATTATCCGCCCCTATTTGATTTAATGTTTCATTTGTTACATTTATATGATTTTCATAATTAGGATTAGATATATCAATCACATGAAGTAATAAGTCCGCATCACAAACTTCTTCTAGAGTAGACCTAAAAGCTTTTACTAAACTATGAGGTAAATCCCCAACAAATCCCACTGTATCTGATAATAAAAAAGATTTATTATTATCTAATTTTATATTTCTAACATAAGTTTCTAAAGTTGCAAATAGCATATTTTTTTCAAATACTTTTTTATCTTCATCATTTATAAACTTCTCTACTAAAGCATTCATAACAGATGACTTACCAGCATTTGTATATCCTACTAAAGCTACATTAGGAATATTAGATTTTTTCCTTTTACTTTTTTGTACTTCTCTTTGATTTTTTAATACTTCAAGCTCTTTATTTAAATTAGCAATTTTATCTTCTATTCTTCTACGGTCTAATTCTAATTTTGTTTCTCCTGCGCCTCTGTTTTTAGTCCCTACTCCACCACTTTGACGACCTAAATCTTCATTTGAACCAACTAATCTTGGTAATTCATATTGGAGCTTCGCAACCTCTACTTGTAATTTAGATTCTCTTGTTTTTGCTCTATTTGCAAAGATATCTAATATTAACGCAGTTCTATCTATGACATTACAATTTATTTCTTCTTCAATATTTTTAACTTGTGACGCTGATAATTCATTATTAAATATAACTATATCTGCATTGTTTTCTTCTACTAAATTTTTTAATTCATCTATCTTCCCACTACCCATATAAAAAGTAGAGTTAACTTTCTTTGAATTCTGCTTAATTTGACCAACAGTTTCTATTTTGCAAGCTAAGCATAAATTTTTTAATTCTTCCATAGATTCATCAAAATTATTTTTATTATTTATATTAATTCCTACAATTATTCCTTTTTTTATCATCTTCATAATCTCCTGTAATTTTATATTTAAATATTAACTTTAAATATCACGGGATTATGACTCTTTATTAAATTAAGATAATAGCCACAACCCGTGACTTATCCTCTTAATCTTATTGACGCTATTCCACCATTCATAATCATTTTAACACCTCCTAATTTAAATCTACTATTACTAATCTATCTTTTGTTTATATCTAAATAACTGTATCCAATCATTATAAGAAACTTCACTAATATTATTAAGATTTATACCTAGGTATTTAATTACTGCATGAATTTGATTTTTTGTAAATACATCTCTTAAGTTATTAATAGACTTAGATATAAAACTTGTATATTCATTCCATTCATCTTTAGATATATCATATTTATATTTTCTTTTAAAATATACTAAGACGCAATCTACACTAGGCATGGGATGGAAGTCTTCTCTATTAAAATAGTGCACTATCTTAATATCAAATTTAGTTTTTAAAAGTAATGATAATTTACTCTCTCTAGGTATTCCCATAAATCTTTTTGCGGAACCTTTCTCCATAACTAGCCACATATCAGTTGGTGAATTTAACTCTTCTAATAATAATTTCTTAATAATCTTTGTTGTTATATAAAAAGGAATATTAGAAAATACCTTATATTCTCTTTTTTTAGGTAATTTCCAATTTAAAAAATCTTTATTAATAAGAGTAACATTATTTTTACTTTTAAATTTATTTATTAAATTTCCATATAAACTTCTATCTAGTTCTATAGCTGTAACCCAATAACTTTTTTCACATAAAGCTTCTGTTATATGACCTTTTCCTGGTCCAATTTCAATAACAAAATCATTTTTGGATATATTTGTTTTTTTTATTAATTTATATATAGTATTTTTACTAGTAATAAAATTTTGCGATACACTAATATCAACTTTTCCTCTATAATTATTACTTTTAGCTTTCATTCATAATCTCCTTAATTCACTATTTTTACTCTTTAAATAGCACGGAGTTATGACATTATATTAAATTTGTTTAACGATAGCCACAACTCGTGCGCTATCTTCTTAATCTTATTGACGCTATTCCACCATTCATAATCATTTTATTTCCTCCTATTTTTCATATAATAAGCTTTAAATATTTGTTTATAATTTTTGCATCTTTATTAAGTAGTTATTTTCAAACGAAGATATTTTTAAATTTTTTCATTATTTATACTCTCTATGTTAACTATTAATATTAAATAGCGCAGAGCTATAACATTATAAAAAATCCCCTAGAATATAAGTCGATATTCCAGGGGATTTGTATATTAAGCATATGCTATCTAATTTATAATATACCCAGGAGTAATGTATATTTTTTTTAATTTATTAAGCATTATATATAAATTTTTCATAACTACAACTCCTTTCATATTTTAATGTATTTAATAATACCATAAACTATATTTACTGTAAAGCACTCCGATTCACTTCTAGCAAAATCACAATATACTTTATAGATAAAATAAAAAATAGGAGCTATGCTCCTATCCTTTTGCTTCGCAATATATAACAATTAGGAACTTAATTATATTATATATGATTAATCACAAAGTTAGCTAACAGAGCCTTTATTTTTAATACCAATAAAAAAAGGTGCTCGATTTTTACACCTTCTTTTATTGGTTATTTATTCTGTTTAAGATAATATATATAAAAAACTTAGCATTAATACTATTAAAACAATATTTACCGTCCAGACCACAAAGTTTATGCTTTTAAGTATCTTTAGTCCTAGCACATTTTACCACCTACCTTTACTGGAGTATAGCCCGATAACCTCCAATTTAATCTTGTCGCTGAACTTCTTCCGATTTTGCAATATATTAGATTAAAACGAACCTACTTCTAAGACGGTTTATTTCTAGTTGCTATTGTTTAAGTAGTAACTTTTATAGTAAATTAGTTACTTTTATTTAATGCTACAAATACCTTGCGCACCCTATCTGCTTTATTAACTTGTACCAAGCAATGCCTAGAGGTTGCTTACTAACGCATTTCTTATCGTCTGCAAGCAGACTGCACGAAATTTTGTTTTCTGGAATCCTGTTTTAGTTACTTACTTTATAAAAACAGATAAAAGCAACATCTTCTTTAAAAGCTAGAAGAAAAAAAAACATATACCTATTGCGATAATTTAATTTTCCCTTGGAACAGTCTGCTCTGTAGATTTTAAACTAATAACATAAAACAAAAACCCCAAAAAATAAAAACCTAGAAGGAAAAAACTAAAAATGAAAAAATCGTTTTAAAAAGTGACAGATAGCTAAAACGCTAGAGAGTAGTAATATCAATGCTTTGAGGTATGTTGCAACATGATTTTTTTAACTTTCTTTCTCGTAGTAAAGATAAAGATATATATATATATATATATATCAGCGAGAAAGAAACTCATTTTTTTGACTTTAAAAACCCATTCAACCCCAGTTATATCAACGGTTATAGAGTTTGATTTATCTGTCACTTTTTGAAACGATTTTTTTAAAAAATTTTATTTAACCTCAAAAAAACTAAAAAAAATTAAATTTAAAAGTGACAGATAATAATCGCCATGATATGTCATGGCGATCAATCCATTACATGGATTGATATAAAAAAAAGACCAGTACATCTGGTCTTTAAATTTAAATTAAAATGGTATGTTACTCTCTGTTGCCATATCATATTTCCAAGAGATTTCCTCATATTCTTCTATAGTTTCTATAACTTCTATAACCTCTTCTGTTACAACTTCTTGTTTAGCTTCTTTCTTATGTTTTCTTCGATTTTTCTTTATAACTTCATTTATATCTATTTCTTTTGCTGTAGCTTTTATAAAGCTATTTATACATATATTATTTTGCTTTATCACATCTTCTTTTACTAAAAGTTCATCTCTAACTTTTTCATAATCTTTCTCATAGTTATTTTTTAAAAGCCTTCCAGAAGCCTTTTTCTGCCTAGCTACTATACTCTCTTTACTAGCTTTCTTAGATTGTTTATTTATTTTATTTACTATTTTATTTAAATCTTTCTCTTCTAATTCACAATATAATTGTTCAAATTTCTCTTCATCTACTTCAAATCTATACAACTTGTAGTAAAACTTTAAATCTTTAAAGCCTTCTAATTGCTTAACTTTTAATAAAGATTCTGTTATAAAAGTGTTCCACTTATCTCTATACTGTAGTTCCTCTCTGCTATCTATTTTTAGCTCTTTTAAAACTTCCTCTTCACACTTATTTATTAATTCTATCTCTTCTTGTGTTGCTAATCTGTACCTTATCTTATCTTCTCTACCTGTATTAAAACATAGTCTAACAAACCCTTTATCAAGCTCACAACAATACTCATTTTCTTCATTTATTTTATTTATAAACTTTTCTACATTATATTTCAACGTTGCATTTACCCTATCCATGTTAGTTTTAAAAAAATTAATTAAAACTAATTTTGGAATGTCTAAATGGTAGGCTACAACACTTGTATTGGCTCTGCATTTGCTAAAATTTTTATTTATAAGCCCTAAATTTACCAGTAAATCCGTTTTTGTAGTGTAATAATAGCCTTTTTTACTGTTTTTATGCAAAAGAATAATTAAAGCATTATTAATTAATTTGCAATATGTAGTAGCATTATAACCACGTTTATCATTTTCTTTTATTTCTGTAACTATAATTTTACTTCTTCCTTCTATTTTAAAGTTTATGGTTTCTTGTATCCTTTTAATTTGTAACTTTTTAGAGTTCCCAGAAGTTTTAGGTGTAACTTTTATAGCTTTGCAAAACTCTGTATAATTCTTAAAAACTTGCCCAACACAAATATTTTTTGTGTTAATTTTATCTTTTTTATTTTTCTTTGTGGTATCTTTTGTTTTACTTTCTTCCACATTAACTCCTCTCTTTCCATTTTTTTAAGAAAGTGGAAGAATTACACAACCTTTTTTAAAATCTATTTAACTTGTTAACTTGATTAACTTGTAATACTTATGTTATAATTACTATGTAATATTAAAATAAGCACAACAATTAAACGCTTATTTTAAGCGGATTTTAATAAAAATAAAACAGACTATTTTATTCTAAATTATTATTGAAATTATTGAAATTACTCTAGAAGTTTTATACTTTTGTGTAACTCTTCTCTAAAAAGCTCCTTTTGGCAGAAGGAGCTTTTTTTCTGCCTTCTATTATAATAAATATTATAACATTAATATGTATTATAAACTACATAAAATCCACATCAAAACCTTATTAAATCCACCAGCCCTGTTCATAGCTAATCTAATTTCAAAAAAAATTTTTTAAAACTCTAAATGAAAATTAGAGTTATTTTTTTGCCACTTTATCTTTACTGCGAGAAAGAAACTTATTTTTTTGACTTCCAAAACCCATTCAATCCCAGTTATATCAATAGTTATAGGATTTGATTTATCTGTCACTTTTTAAATCAATTTTTTTAAATTAATTTTATTTATAACCGCTCCAATGATTTTATCATTGGATCGTGATGACACATCATCACGAACCAATGATAAATCACTTCCGCTTACTACTCCAAATCTAAAAGTTCCTCAAACTCTTTAACTAATTTATAAAATGTAGTCTTTTTTAAATCCAAAAGTTTCATTGCCTGCGCCCCTGTAATATCTCGGTTTTTGTATTGCTTATATACCTTCTTCCAGTTGCTCGGAAATTCTATTCTTGGTCTACCCAGTTTCTCACCCTTCTGTTTTTTAACCGCCAGAGCTTCCTTTGTTCTCGTTCTAATCTTCTCCAACTCTAACTGTGCAAATGTTGTGTACATCTCTATCAGCATATTATTCATCATCTCTATCATTAATTTATTTTGTGGTGTTTCATCATTCAATACTGTTAATGTACTTGGTATCTCTAAAATTCTTATAACCACTCCTTTGGCTTTTAGCTTTCTTAATTCTTCTAATGTTTCTCTCTTGTTTCTACCAAGTCTATCTACCTCTTTTATGTAAAGCTCGTCCCCTTCTCTTAAAATTTCTTCCACTAGCTTTTTATAATTTGGTCTATCAAACTTACTTCCTGTTATCGTATCTGTATAAATTTTTTGTAAATTATATTTTTGTAATTCCTCTACCTGCCTATCCGTTTTCTGCTTGTTTGTACTTATTCTCGCGTATCCATATTTCATTTTCTTACCCTTCCTTTCCTATTCTGTTTCTACTTTGTTCGCAAAACGTTACAAAAGTTACGTTACTTTTTTGAACACTTTTACAACTCATTTCCAACATTCTCAGGCATCACTTTTTTACCCTTCTGATTAGTTCATCTAACGACCGTTTTTCGGAATGTTACCCTAAAAAAATTTAACCACTTCTCTCGGCTCATTTTTTTAAAAAAACTACTGAAAAAGATATGTTTTAATAGGGCTACACTCCGATATAGGGCTACACTCTCAGCCACTACTTCCATAGTATTTACAATGCTTTCAGCCCCTCTCTTGCTTACAATAATAGGGCTACACTCTTATAGCCCCTCTTTCTATACTATTTGTTGCATTTTAACCCTATAAGCATAGTTTTTATGTGCCTGGTAATCGCTCTTTTTTCTCCATGTTACTGCTAAATTTCCAACCCTATTATTAAGCTTATTTTTATCTCTATGCACTATCTTTAACACGTTAGTATCAACTACATTGTTAAAGGTTTCAAATACTAATTTATGTATATATTCTCTTTTTCTTACCCCTTGGTTATTACTAATATTAACACAGTAATAGCCATTGGTTAAACGTTGTTTAAGCTCCGTCCATACCACATAATAGTATTCTTCTCCCTCTAGTGTTGTATATTGGACCATGTATTTATTAGAAAATACCCTTCCAAAAGTTGTTACATAATAATTGTTACAGTTTCTAATAGGTTTAATTTGTTCTCCATATTGCATTAATTTTAGTATATTCTCGTCCACTTCTAGCTTGTCCTTGTTTAGTTTCCTTTTCGCCATTTACCTTTCTCTCCCTCTATAACATTGTGTTTTATATACTCTCTGCAAACCTCGTCCAGAGCTACAGATAACTCTGTTTCTCTCGCAAAATTATAGCCTTCCTCTAGACATTTTTTCTCTGCTTCAAATAGCATTTTATCTATTTTTTTAATCATATCTAGCGCCATTTTCGGCTCTATATTTACACTCTGTTCGCCTTCCGCAACATTAGTTAAGAAGTCTTTCAAATCATTATACAAATTTGCATATTCATTGCTTCGTATAATTCTGTACTTATAGTTAACATCATCTTCTTCAATCTGTATATCAAACATTTTCTGTCTATGTTCTTCCCTTTGTTTTAAGAAGTCCCAGTTATCAAGTTCCATTTTCTCATAAATAAAATTTATAATCATCTGCATGAAACTTAATATTAAATATGTAACAAACTTAAAACTAAAGCACATAAACCTAAAACTTAAATTTATTATGCTATTTAATACTTTTTGTAGCACCGTTTCTTCTGTCTTTTCTGCAATCGTAATTTCATTCATTTTTACTCCCCCTCGTTTTACCGCTCCAGTTTGTTTTACAACTGGATCGTGATGACCTGTCATCACGAACCTGTTTTAAAACAACCTTCGCTACTACTTAAAATGCACAAACTTCGTCTAACACACTTGGTTCTATATCGTTCCCAAATTCTACAGTATTGGAACTAATAGTTCCAGTATGTTCTATCCTGTTACTGTTATTTCTTTTATATTCCAATTCATTCTTCTCTATTCCAGTTTTGTTTAATACATTCTGTTCTGTTCTGTCCTGTTCTATATTAGAACTATCTAGTATTTTTTTGTTTTTATAATAATTTTTAAGAATAAACAAAGCCTGTTGAGAACAAGTTCTGCACTCGTCTTCACTCTGCTGTTTTATTAGTTGCTCTAATTCTCCCTCAACCTTGTATTTAATCCACATCTATTTTGCTCTCCTTTTCTCTATTATTTCTGCACCTTCTACATTCGCCCAAAGTGCATTTTCTAAAATTATTATGTTTGTATCTTGCTTTAGGTATCTTTCTAGTGCTATTGCTCCACCGCCTACTAGAACAAGTTTATGTATTAGTTTCTTATACCCTATATCTACTAATTTTTTATATATGTTCTTTTGTATATATTCCATTGCAAAACTGTCTATTATCTCTTTTAATTCTTCTTCTAATACTTCGTATTTGTTATACACCAGTTCCGCATCTTTATCGCTAAACCCTTCTAATAACTTACTTGTAAGCACTTTAGCTAACTCCTTATAAAATCTATTCATGCCTTGCTCTGTTGCAAAAGATTGGCTTGCTACTGGTGTTCTGTTTACAAAACATCCTGTTAAATCAACCCCACCTATTTCCACTAAATAAATGGCTTCTTTTAATAGTTCTGGTTTTGTTATTAATGCAGAAAATCCTTCGCAACATACGTTAACTTCCACTACCTCAAATTTTTTTGTATATTGGCTTGGATTTGTTACCACATATTCGCCTTTTAAAAGTTCTCTATAACGTTCCTTATTCTCATTATGTATATATAAGCTAAGTGGTAATAATGTAGTTATTTCAAGCCTTTGGCTATCTTCTACAACACTATAAAGTGCCTTCCCTAATAATGCTTTTTTCTCTATTACTATTTTATTAGTAGTGTATTTTGCAGCTGCTCCTTCTCCGAATAAATAGTACTTTCCGTTTACTGCATAAGCCCCAAAAGTACCTTCTGTTACCTCTTCCGTATTAGAACTATCTATTATCTTCTTGTCATCTATAATCATCTTATAATTAGAGTTACCTAAATCTATTGTTATTTTTTTCATTTCTTCTATTAAGTTCATTTTTTTATCTCCTGTCCCTTTTTATTTAAGTAAATTTTTCTCTCTTTTTTTACTTCTTTTTTGTATACCCTAATTATAGTGTTTTATTTTATTCCTGTCAACATATTTTTACGTAAATTTTTACACATATTTAGCCACCTAGTAGAAAAACGTTGAAATTTAGACAAAAAAAAGAAGAAGTTTTAATTAACTTCTTCTTACTTTTCGTTTTCTTTTATTAAGTTATAAACTGTATTAATTATTTCTTCCACCGTTGCCGAAGCTGTTGTATTTCCTAGCTTTTTAGTTATTTCGTCCAGTTTTTCTACTGCATCTTGGCTTATAGAATAATTCTTCTTAACTTTTATATCTGCCGTTCTATCTTCTACTACTATTGTTCCGTTTTTTACTCTTAATTGTTTCTTTTCTCCCATTCCAAAACTCCTTTTTATGCGTCTTTTTTTACACATATTATATACTCTTTTTTAAGTTTTGTAAATAAAAAGTTTTATAATTATAATATAGTTGTATTTGAGTAATACTCATAACGTTCTAATGCCTTATCTATAATAACTGCCCATCCAGTTTTATTTTCTGCTCTTTCGTATTCTTTCATATATTGTTCAAATTTTTCTTCCGTATCAAAACCTTTAACATACATTATTTGAGATTTTGTAAAAGCATACCCGTTATGCCTTATTACAAATACTCTTCCTTCCTCTTTCGCCCTCTGGTCTCTTTTTGCTGTTACCAATATACTACTAGCTATATCCTTTATTTCATCTGCTTCAAAGCCACTTAAACTTTTTATTAGCTCGTCTCTATCTTTTGTATAATCCCATGTATCTTTATCTCTTCTTACCAAATCTACCGATTTAACTATTCCAGAATCTTTTATTTTATATTCCAGTCCTAATGCTACATAACCTTCATCTTCTATATAATCAACATATTGTTCTATTAATTTAAGATGTCTATTAAAAGTTTTTATTTTTCCTACTGGATTACATACATAATAGCTTAGTATTTCTATTTTTGTTTCTTTCATTTAATCGTAACTCCTTATTTTTATTTTCCTAATAATACACAATTCACTCTAAAAAATCAACGTGACATTACATTAACTTATTGCAATTACTAGGTTATATACTATATTCTTATCTATATTTTTTCTAAATCGTTACCCCGTTCCAGTTGTTGCACAACTGGATCGTGATGACGTGTCATCACGAACCTGTTGCTTACAACTTCTACTTACTTGTTTTCTACATCCAGATATATGTTATTGTATTTACTTTCCCCTCGCCCCCTATAAATTTTAGATTTATTCAGTATATCAAAGTCTTTCTCTAGCTTTTCTATAGCTTTTTTTAACTCTTTTTCATCTTCTCTGTTATATGTAATTCTTACTTTTAGCATTACTTAACCTCCTATCTCTATTTCTTTTAGCATATATGCTTTTAACATTTGCACCGCAGCTGTAGTTTTCTCTATACATCTTGTAATTTCAACGTATTCCAAATTAAACAAGGCTTCCGATTGCTCTACTATATCCTCTTTTTTAAGGTCTAAAAAGTATTCTATTTCAGTAAATTTCGGAAACTTATAGTCCCCCATGTAATCGCTCCAATCAATTTTTAATATATCTTTGTATTCCCACATTAAGCATACTTTATCGTTTTTAATTTCATATTCTTCCCTGTCACATCGTCCAAACTCCCAAGTCAAAAACTCCCAAAAGAATCCAAAGTTATGTGTTGCTATTAAATCCACATTTTTAAAATCTTCGTAAATCTCTTTACAATAATCTTTAAACCCCTTGCCATTACTCAACTCTTCTAATTTTTCTTTTGTTAATCCATGTATGTTCATAGCCCCATAACTCATCTCATCTACACTAAAATAAAATTTTTTAGCTACTAATGGATTAAACATATCGTCTAAAATTATGTATGCTAAATGGCATATCTGGTCACACATTGGGTCTAGCCCTGTTGTCTCGGCATTGAATACTAGGTATTGTTTTAGTTTCATCTGATACTCCCTCCTTTTGCTTTAGATTATATACAGAAAATTCCGAAAACACAATAGCAAAATTGTCTTAACCCCTTGCAATTACTAGGTTATATATAAATATATAATATATATTTATATATAATTTTCTTAAAAAAATTTTTAATTATAGTCCGCTCCAATAATTTTATCTTATTGGATCGTGCTGACAAGTCCGCACGAGCCAAACGAAAAATTACCTCCGCTATGCAAAAAAGACATAGTAAAAATTAATTACTATGCCCTTCTATTTTTTATTTAGGCTCTGTTAGCTTACTTCGTGATAATTAGGATAAAAAAACAACTATACCTTAGA
>CAJKKA010000038.1 GCA_905200315.1 uncultured Clostridium sp. | reverse complement strand
CCATATTTTAAATTTTCTTCTCCTAATTCATAAACATCAGCAACTATTAACTTGTTGTTTAATTTAATATTAGTATAATTATTAAAAAATTTTAAGGAACCTTTAACAAAAGGTATTAATTTAATTTTAAAAGATTTTGTTTTCTCATCTTTATCTAATAATTCATAAAATTCTTCCAATATTGGCATATCTCTTTCTGTCTTAAATTTTGGATTTAAATTTATTTTATTCTTATTTTTTATTTTTTTATATAAGCTTACATCTTCAAAAGTTATTCCTTTGCTTTTATACAATTTTATTATTTTATCTTCTAATATAGCTTTTTCTTCTTCATTTAAATTTCCAAAAATCAAATTAAAAAATCCCATTAATTTAGGTATTTTTGTAGCTAAATATCCCTTATCTTCATCTTCTAAACTATCTTCTCTAATATCAAATATATTTATGTATGTATTTGAACTTGGTCCTAATTTTATTAATGTACCATTTAAACTTTTGCATAATTTATCATATTCCCTTTCAGGATCTACTACATATTGTGAAACACCTAAAATTCTATATCTTAAAATTAATAATTTAGTATAAAACGATTTTCCTGCTCCACTGGTTCCAAAAATACACATATTAGAATTTTTGTATTTTTTACTATATCTATCTATAAAAATTAATGAATTATTATAAATATTTGTTCCTATAAAAATTCCTTTTTCATCAAATATAGATGAAGTGATAAAAGGATATGTTCCAATTAAACCATTTGTTAGAACGTTTCTTTTAGTTGCATTACATATATCTTTATTATTTTGCATTATTGGTAAGCACGATAAAAAAGTTTGCTCTTGCCTAAAAAATGCTCTTCTTGTTTGAAGTCCTTTGCTTTGTAAAATACCTTCTAATTTATTTAACATATTTTCTAAATTTTCCTTTTTTTCTGAAAAAATATTTATATAAATATATAAATAATATAAATCTTGGTTGTTTATTTGTATTTCTTTTCTTATATATTTTGCATCGTTATAAGTTGAAGCTGCAATATCTATATCTTGTCTATTATCTCCATTATCTTTTAATTCAACTCCAACATTTCCTATATGATAGGTTAATTCTTTTATAATTTTACCTTTATCTTGTTTTTCGAAAAAAATAGATATATTCATATTTATATTTAATTCTATTAAATTTTTTAATAATAAATCAATTTGTTCTCTTGGATAATTAACAACTAATAATCCTGAATAAAATAAATTGTCTATTTCTATATATTTCGGATTTGATAAGCTAACATATGAAGGTGAAATATAATCCATTAATGTAAATTCACCTTTTTCTAATATATTTTCGTTTTGCTTAGTATTCTTTAATATTATGGTACTTACCTCCTTTTATGTTTTATTTAAATATTCTCTTTTATTTATAAAAGCTTCAATTATTTCTGTTGTTTCTTTTTTTGTATTAACATTAATAACCAAATTACCACATCTATTTAATGTGTCTTTTATTTTTATATATTTTTCATTTAACTCTGAAAAATATACTTCTTCATTATTTATATTTTTTAATTTGGAATTTTCTATAAGAATATAAAAATTTTTAGATGATGAAAAGTTCTCTTTGTTGATTTTTTTAATATAATTAATATAATTATTTCCAATATTAATTATATTTTCATTTTCATTTTTTAGTTTTTCTTGGATATTTTCAATATTTTGAGCTAAATCTTCTTTTTTGCTTTGAATTAATATTTGAATATTAAAATTACATGTTTTTAAAAAAATTTTATATGAATTTAAAATTTGTTCTTTTTCAAAATCTGTTTTTAAATTAAAATTTATAGGTATTATTTTAATAATTTTTATATACGATTCATTTTTTAGTTTTATAATTCCATTATCTAATATTTCTTTAATTGGAATCCATTCTTGCACTTTTTTTATTTTATTTTTCATTTACTTCTCCAAAACTTTATTATGTTTTTATGTTACTATGCAAACTATTATATGTCAACCTTTTTCGTATTTCAAAAATCGACAAAATTTTTATTTTATTATTTTTTTGTATATTATTTTTTTATTTGTTTATAATAATTATTGTAAGGTTAATATTAGTTAATCGAAGAGGTATAAGAGGTTATTTGCATGTAGCTTTTTGTATTTCGAGCAAAAGTGTTGCTAAGCTTTAATTGGTTTTGTAATGCTGGCGTTATGAGTATATTATTTGTTTGTAAGCTATTTTTATGGTTAAATTATAGGTAATATATTTTAGATAAGATTATATTTATATTAGATATGGTTAATTTTAGTCCTTATAGGATGAATTTAGTTATTAATAGTGTTCTTATAGTCGAAGTTATGGATGAATTTATGTGGTATATAGCTTATTTATATAGTAATATATATTAGGTTTTACTATTATGTATATTTGTTATAACTGCAATTAATATTAGCTTTACTAATAAATGGTAGATGTTATTGCTACATCTACCATTTATTTTTTTGCATATACTTATTTAATTAAAAATCTAAATTTTTAACATATTTTGCATTTTCTTCTATAAATTTTCTTCTTGGGCCAACATCATCCCCCATAAGAATTGAGAATGTTTCATCTGCTTTAATAGCATCATCCATTGTAACTTTAATTAAAATTCTTGTTTCAGGATTCATGGTTGTATCCCATAATTGTTCAGGATTCATTTCACCTAAACCTTTGTATCTTTGAATTGCAACTCCATCTCTTCCAATTTCTGCTAAACTTTTTTCCATATCTTCATCTGTATAGCAGTAAATATCTTTCATACCCCTTTTTGATAATTTGTATAGAGGTGGCTGTGCTAAATAAACATTTCCATTTTCTATTAACGGTCTCATATATCTAAAGAAAAATGTTAGTAAAAGAGTTCTAATATGTGCACCATCCACATCGGCATCGGCCATTATTATTACTTTTCCATATCTTATTTTTGTAATATCAAATTCTGCTCCAATTCCAGCTCCTACAGCAACTATTACAGGGTTTAATTTATCATTCCCATATATTTTATCAGCTCTTGCTTTTTCAACATTAAGCATTTTTCCCCATAATGGCAATATAGCTTGGAATCTTCTATCTCTACCTTGTTTTGCACTTCCGCCAGCAGAGTCTCCTTCGACTATATATACTTCGCATTCTTCTGCTTTTTTACTACTACAATCTGCTAACTTTCCTGGTAAAGTTGTTGTTTCTAAGGCTGTTTTTCTTCTTACAAGTTCTCTTGCTTTTCTTGCAGCTTCCCTTGCTCTTGAAGCACTAACACATTTTTCTAATATTGCTTTTGCTACAGCTGGATTTTCTTCTAAAAATTCAGATAAGGCTTCATTTACCATAGATTGAACAATACCTGTTACATTACTATTTCCAAGTTTTGTTTTAGTTTGTCCTTCAAATTGAGGCTCTTTAACTTTTACAGAAATAACCGCTGTTATTCCCTCTCTTATATCTTCACCTTGTAGATTAGAATCTTTTTCTTTTAAAATATTATGACTTCTTGCATAGTCATTAAATACTTTGGTAAGTCCTCTTTTAAATCCCTCTAAATGAGTTCCACCTTCTATTGTATTTATATTGTTAACAAATGTATAAATATTTTCAGAATATGCACTTGTATATTGTATAGCAATTTCAACAGGTACATCACTTTCTGTTTTTTCTATATATATAGGTTTTTTGTGCAAAGGCTCTTTATTTTTATTTAAAAATTCAACAAAGGAATTTAATCCTCCTTCAAAACAAAAGTCAGATTTTCTTATTTCTTCTTCTCTTCTATCTTCTAAAGTTATTCTTAATCCTTTTGTTAAAAATGCCATTTCTCTAAATCTTTTTTCTAGTACTTCATATTCATATTCCAAAGTTTCAAAAATTGTATCATCCGCTAAAAATCTTACTTTTGTTCCTGTTTTTTTAGAGTCTCCAATTCTTGTAAGTTTTTCGACTGTTTTTCCTCTTTCAAATTTCATTTGAAAAATTCCGCCATCTCTTTGTATTGTAACTTCAGTCCATTCAGATAACGCATTAACTACAGAAGAACCAACTCCATGTAATCCACCAGATACTTTGTATCCACTATCTCCACCAAATTTTCCACCTGCATGTAATACAGTATATACTGTTTCCGCAGTTGATATTTTAGTTTTAGGATGTATTTCTACTGGTATTCCTCTTCCATCATCTTCAACACTAATAATATTTCCTGGTTCAATTATTACATGTATATTCTTGCAATATCCTGCAAGAGCTTCGTCTACACAGTTATCAACTATTTCATATACTAAGTGATGAAGCCCTCTTACGGAAACGCTTCCTATATACATTCCTGGTCTTTTTCTAACAGCTTCTAATCCTTCTAATACCTGAATTTGTTCTGCTCCATATTTATGTTCATATTTTTCCATTTATAAAAACCTCCATTCTGGACTTTATCCAGCTTTTTTAGTTAAAACTTGTATTTTTCAATCGCTTTTCAATAGTTACTGAAGATATATTGGTTATATATCCTTTAATAGTTTTATTTTTTTCAGTAATTATTAAGGTATTTTCTTCTGAATCTTCTTTTTTCATTAATTTTTTTTCTTTAGTTAATTTATTAATTATATTTATATATTCATTTGTATTTCTTATTGCTTTTATATTATATACTCCTATTATATCTTCTTGCCTTAATATAATATTATTTCCAATATGTACAAACATAATTTTCCACCAATTATTCCATAATTACTTTTCCATTTTTAACATTATATACATTAACTTTATTTTTTTCAAGTATTATTTTTTCAGTTCCTGTTATTATAACTTGTGCATCCGTAATATTATTTAAAAAACTTTTTCTTCTTTTCGAATCTAATTCAGACATAAAATCGTCTAATAATAAAATTGGATATTCACCTATTTCGTCTTTAATTATATATAATTCAGAAAGTTTTAAAGATAACATAACAGTTCTATGTTGACCTTGTGAACCATATATATTAACTAATTTATTATTTAAAAATATTTTAAAATCATCTCTATGTATTCCCTTAGTTGTATATCCTTTTTCAATATCTTTTTTACGGTTTTCCTTTAAAATTTCATAAAAAGATTTATTTTCATCAAAATCAGAAATATATTCTAATAAAATATTTTCCTTTTCTTCTGTAATTCCACTATGAATTATATTAATTTTTTCTTTTATTTTATTTACATATTCTTTTCTATACTCATAAATCTTTTCAGCATAATTACTTAAACTTTCGTCCCAAACTTCAAGTCCTTCAATTGGTTTATTACTGTATTTTATTTGTTTTAAATAATTATTTCTTTGTTCTAATGTTTTTTTATATAAATTAAAATAATATACATATCTTGGTTTCAATTGACTTATTAAAATATTTAAAAACACTCTTCTCTTATCTGGGCCATCTTTTAATACATTTATATCATCTGGAGAAAAAATTACAATATTTAAATTTCCAAGCAACTGACTTAATTTATTTATTTTTATTCCATTAATTGTAATTTGTTTTTTTTCATTAAAATTAATTTTAATTTTCTTTTCTAAACTATTTCTTAAAAAATTAATTTCTATACTACAATTATTTTCATTAAATTTTATAAGTTCTTTATCTTTTTTTGCTCTAAAAGACTTTCCCATAGCAGCAATAAATACTGCTTCTAATATATTCGTTTTACCTTGTGCATTTTCTCCATAAAAAATATTAATATTTTTATCTAAATTAATTATTTCATTTTCATAATTTCTAAAATTCTGTAATTTTACTGTTGTTATATACATTACTATTCCCCATTTAATATTACTCTTTTAATCTTATTGGTAATATCATATATGTATATTCCCCTTCATCAACAGGTCTGATAACACATGGTGAAATATTTGAACCAAAGTCTACAAATATTTCTTCATCATCAATAACCTTTAATGCATCTAAGAAATATTTTGGATTAAATCCAGCTTCAATATTTTTTCCTTCTGTTGATACAAACATTTCCTCTTTTGCATCTCCAGTTTGGTTTGTACAAGAAATTGTTAATTTTCCAATGTCAACGCTTACTTTTACTGGGTATTTTTTCTCTTTTTCAATACTTGAAGCTGAAATTAAACTTATTCTTTCAAAGCAATTTTGTAAGTTTGTTTTATTTATTCTTACTCTTGTTTCCCAATTACTTGGAATTACATTTGAGTAATTTAAAAATTCACCATCTAAAATTCTTGTAACTATTTTACAATTATCCATCTCAAATAAAGCTTGGTTTTTAGAAACTCCTATTTTTACTATATCAAATGAATCTAAAATTATTTTATTAACTTCATTTAAAGTTTTTCCTGGTATTACTGCACTAAAATCTTTTGATTCTACATTTAAGAAATTCGTTCTCCATGCTAATCTAAATCCATCTACTGCAACAACATTTAACTTATTATTAACAACTTCAAATAAGCAACCTGTAAAAATTGGTCTGTTTTCTTCTGTACTTACAGCAAAAATTGTTCTTCTTATCATATTTTTTAATATATTTTGTTCTATTTGAATTGAATTTTCAATTTCTATTTTAGGTAATTCTGGAAATTCTTCTGGATTCATTGTTGCTAATTTATATAAAGAACCTTCACATTCTATAACCAATAAATTATTATCATTTAATGAAATATTAATATCTGTATCTGGTAATTTTCTTATTATTTCACTAAACATAACAGCATTAACTACAGTAGAGCCTTGTTCTAAAACTTCACTTTCTATTACATATTCTATACCTATTTCTAAATCATAAGTTGTTAATTTTATTTCATTATCATTTGTTTGAATTAAAATTCCTTCTAGTATAGGCATTGTTGTTTTAGAAGCAACAGCTTTCACTACGGAATTAATAGCTTTAAGGATTTTATCCTTTTCACAAACTATTTTCATTTTTGTCAACTCCTTTTATATATTATATATAATTATAGAAGCAATAGTATTAGGTGTTGTTAATTAGGTGGAAAACTTTATAATTCCTTTTTAGCCGTATGTTTTTACTTGTTAAGAAAATTGTGGAAATTTTCACATTGGTTTCCACAATAAAATAATTAATTGTGGAAAAGATTGTTTTCAACATTTTTTATACACATAATTAACACTTTGTATGTGAATATCTAATGAACTGCTTCCGTAAGTAATTCTTAGGTTATGTTTTTGAAATTTTTTTTCGGCAAACCTAAGTTTATAAAAAATCAAAGAATTCGTTTAATTATTTGACTTTTTTTCTAAAATCATTTTTTTCACACTTTCCACAATTAGTTTTGTGTTAGTGTTATTTTCAATTTCTTTTTCTATTTTATTGCAACCGTGCATTACTGTTGTATGATCTCTGTTGCCGAAGTCTTCTCCTATTTTTGGAAAAGACATATTTGCAAGTTCTCTACACAAGTACATTGCAATTTGTCTTGGATAAGCAATATTATTAGAACGTTTTGAACTCTTTAAGTCTTTTTTATTTATGTTAAAGTATTTTGCAACTTCTTCTTGAATATAGTCTGAAGAAATTACATTACTATTTTGTGAAGATATATCATTTATTGCTTTTTCAGCCATTTCCATAGTTATAGGACCATTAGATAAAGTTGAAAATGCAACTAATTTATTAAAAACACCTTCTAGTTCCCTAATATTTGAAGAAACTCTATTAGCAATATTAGATAATATATCGTCATCAACAACAACATTATCTGTTTCAGCTTTTTTTCTTAAAATAGCTAAACGAGTTTCATAATCTGGATTCGAAATATCTGCAATTAATCCCCATTCAAAACGAGACTTTAATCTATCTTCTAATAATTGAATTTCTTTAGGGGGACGGTCACTTGAAAGAATTATTTGTTTACCGTTTTCATGTAAAGTATTAAATGTATGGAAAAATTCTTCTTGGATTCTTTCTTTTCCAGCAATAAATTGTATATCGTCTATAAGTAAAACATCAACATATCTATATTTATTTCTAAAAGCTTCAGTTTTTGCATCTTTAATAGCATTAATTAACTGATTTGTAAATTTTTCAGAAGTAACATATAGAATTTTAGCTGAAGGATCATTAGATAAGATTTTATTACCAATTGCATGCATTAAGTGAGTTTTGCCCAAACCAACACCACCATATAAAAATAATGGATTATAAGATGTTGCAGGTGATTCTGCTACTGCTAAAGATGCGGCATGTGCGAATCTATTGTTATTTCCTACTACAAAAGTATCAAAAGTATATTTGGGATTTAATGATGTGTTAATTGCTGAATTATTTGATTGAGATTGATTTAAACTTTCTAATTCATCTTGTGATTCATCTTTTGAAATATCTTCCATTGAAAGAAATTCTATTATATATTCTTTGTTTGTTAGAAACTTAAAAGTATTAAAAATCAAATCATAGTATCTATTTTTTAAAGTGTCTTTATGAAATGTTGCAGAAACTAATATTGTTATCGTATCATTTGTAATTTTTTGAATTTCTATATTTTTTATCCAAGTTTCATAAGATATATTTGTCATTTCTTTTTTTAGAAGTTCCTTAGCTTTAGTACAAAGTTCCTTTGTTTCGTATGACATATTGTTCAAATCCTTTCATAAACATTAAATTTTTTAAAAAAAGTTTTCCACAAAGTTTTCAACAAGTGTGGAAAACTTTGTAATACTTTTGAAATATAAAATACATAAAAATGCAATATATTTAGAAAATGTCTATTTCCTATTAGATTTATATAATATCAAAATTATACAATAATAGTCAATAAAATATAAAAAAAAATTTTTTTTCTGTGTAAAATGTGGAAAAAAATGTGGATAAATTGTTATATTACAAAAAAATTACATAAAAAAAGAAAAGGCATTGACAAATTCATATGTTATGGAGTATAATCTTTATGCTTAGGGAAAGTTAATATCCTAAAAGGTTATATATATAAATTGAATGATATAGGAGGTGCTAATGATGAAAAGAACATTTCAACCAAAAACAAGACAAAGAAGTAAAGAACATGGTTTTATGAAAAGAATGAAAACAAGAGCAGGAAGAGCAGTATTAAAAGCAAGAAGAGCTAAAGGAAGAAAAAAATTGACTGCTTAATTGCATAAAATTCATAAAAATTAACAGGCCGCGATAAAAAGTGGCCTTTGTTAATATTAAGGTGAGAAAAATGTTAAAAACGGATACATTGAAAAAAAATTATCATTTTAAAAATATATTAAAAAAAGGTAAATACTATAAAGGAAAATGTATTGACATTTATTTTAAAAAAAATAATAAAGAAAAAAATTATATAGGTATAGCCGTTGGTGTTAAATTAGCAAAGGCTGTAAAAAGAAACAGAGTAAAAAGATTAATAAGAGAAAACTATAGACTTCTTGAAAGAAATATGAAAACAGGATATAGCATTGTTTTTATATGCAGAAAAAATCAAAACATTGAAAAAATAAATTTTTATAATGTAAAGGAAGATATGGTTAATATATTAAAGAGTGCAGAGATACTATGAAAAAATTTTTTATTAAGTTAATTGTTTTTTACCAAAGAAATATATCAATATATTTTCGTAAAAATGGGGTAGAATGTAAATTCTATCCATCTTGTTCAGAATATACGAAACAGGCTATAGAAAAGTATGGAGCAATTAAAGGTATTTTTAAAGGAATTAAAAGAATTTTAAGATGTAATCCTATTTCAAAAGGTGGATATGATCCACTTAATTAAATGAGGTGATTTTATTGTTTGCTTTTTTTGCAAATATTTTTGGATATTTACTTAATTTTATTTATCAATTAGTAAATAACTATGGAATAGCTATTATTATATTTTGTATAGTATTAAAATTAATAATGCTTCCACTATCTATAAAACAACAAAGAACAATGAAGAAATCTGCTAAATTACAGGATAAAATGAAACAACTACAATTCAAATATAAAAATGATCCAGAAAAATTAAATCAAGAAGTTATGAAAATGTATAAAGAAGAGAATATGAGTCCATTCAGTGGATGTTTAAGCTCTATTGTGCAAATTATAATTTTGCTTAGCGTTTTTTATTTAGTTAGTAGTCCATTAACATATATGAAAAAAGTTGATTCTCAAGAAATAAATAGCTATAAAGAAAAATTAGGACAAGAACAAAATATAAGTAAGGGAAATTATCCTGAAATTCAAATAATACAAGTATATGGAAAAGATAATGAACAAGTGCAATTAAATATGGAATTTTTAGGGTTAGATTTAAGCAAAGTATTAACTCAAAGTTTAAATGATTGGAAGGTATATATAATTCCTGCATTATATGTAATATCATCAATAGCTTCTTTAAAAATAACAAATGCTACACAAAAGAAAATGCAAAATGCTAAAAAAGAAGATAGCGAAAATGTTATTATAGAAAATAATGAAGAAAAATCCTTAAAAAAAGATGACGAAGAAGATATTGACCCTATGGAACAAGCAAATAAAAGTATGTCTTTATTTATGCCTATAATGTCTTTATCTATAGCTATAATAGCACCATTAGGACTTGCTTTGTATTGGTTAATAAATAATATTTTAATGATTGCTGAAAGATTAGTTTTAAATAAATTTTTCGATAAAGAGGAGGAAAAATAAAATGTCTAAAACTATTATTTCCGAAGGAAAAACAACGGCTGAAGCTATTGAAAAAGGTTTAAAACAATTAAATGCTAAAAAAAATGATGTTGAAATTAATATTATAAAAGATGAAAATAAAAAAAGCTTTTTTAGTATTTTAGCACCAAGAACTGTAAAGGTTGAAATAAAATTAAAAGAGGAACCAAAAGAAAAAAACAGTGAAAAAAGTATAAAAGAAGTTGAAATTACTGAGGAAACATTTAAAAAAATTGAAGAGAATATCTCCGAATTTTTAAATAAATTTTTTAAACAAATAAATTTAGAAAATATTAATTTTGAAATATTAAATGAAAAAAACAGAGTTAGAGTTAATGTTACTGGAGAAAATTTAAATAATCTAATAGGGTATAGAGGAGAAACTTTAAATGCTCTTCAAACATTAGTAAGCAGAATAGGGAATAAAGGAATTGAAGAAAAATATCGAATTGTATTTGATATAGAAGGATATAGAAATAAAAGAATAAAAGCTTTACAAGATTTAGCAGTTAAAGTATCAAAAACAGCATTAAAAAATAAAAAATCAATTACTTTAGAACCTATGAGTGCTTTCGAAAGAAAAATAATACATGATAAGTTACAGGAAAATCCAAAAGTTATAACACACAGTATTGGAAGAGAACCAAACAGAAGAGTTGTAATAGAAATAAAAAATAAATAAAAAAACAGAAGTCAAAGTTCAGTTTTTTAGATACATTTTTATGTGTATTTGATTTGAACTTTGACTTTTTTTAAAGGAGAATTTATATGAGTACAATAGTCGCAATATCTACGGCTCCTCGGAGTTGGTGGAATTGGAATTATAAGAATGAGTGGAAAAAATTGTTTTAAAATATTAGATAAAATATTTGTACAAAAAAATAAAAAAAATATTGAAGATATACCAGGATATACAATTAAATACGGACATATAAAAAATAAAAATAATGAAATAGTAGATGAAGTTTTAGTATCATATTTTAAAGAATCTAAGAGTTATACAACAGAGAATATGTGTGAAATAAACTCACATGGCGGAAATATTGTAATGAAACAGATTTTAGAATTGTGTATAGAAAATGGTGCAGAATTAGCTGAACCAGGAGAATTCACCAAAAGAGCATTTTTAAATGGTAGAATAGATTTATCACAAGCAGAAGCTGTAATAGATGTAATAAATGCTAAAACAAAAATAGAAACAAAAGAATCTATAAATCAATTACAAGGATATTTATCTAAAAGAATTTCAAATATAAGAAAAAAATTAATTGATATGATGGTTGATATAGATGCAAATATAGATTATCCAGAGTATGATTTAGAAGATGTAAGCTATAACAAAGCAACAAGAGAACTTATAGATATTTATAATGATTTAAATAAATTAGAAAAATCATTTGATAATGGTAAAATAATAAAAAATGGAATAAAAGTTGCAATTATAGGTAAGCCAAACGCAGGAAAATCATCACTTCTAAATGCAATGCTTAAAGAAGAAAGAGCAATAGTTACAGAATATGAAGGTACAACAAGAGATACAATAGAGGAATTTCTTGAAATAGATGGAATTCCAATAAGAATAATAGATACTGCTGGAATAAGAAATACAAAAGATGAAGTAGAAAAAATAGGAATAAAAAAGGCAAAAGAAGTTGCAGAAACTGCAGATTTAATTATTGCAATATTTGATATAACAAAAGAATTGGATGAAGAAGATAAAAAGATACTAGATATTATAGGAAATAAAAAATCTATAATTGTTTTAAATAAAATTGATTTAGTAGATAAGGTTAATATTCCAGAAGAAATATTAAAATACAAAAATATAATAGAAATGTCAGCTTTAAATAAACAAGGAATAGAAGAAATGTATAATAAAATTGCAGAATTATTTAAATTTAATGATATTGAAGAAGACAATAGCTTTATAATAACAAATATTAGACATAAAGAATTAATAAAAAAAGCAAATAAAAATATAGAAGATGCAATTAATACATTAAAAAATAATTTGCCTATAGATATTATTTCAATTAACATAAAAGATGCTTTAGAAAATTTAGGAAATATTACAGGAGAAAATGTTTCTGAAAATATAATTAATGAAATTTTTAAAAAATTTTGCTTAGGAAAATAATACAAATGCAAGCTCTGAAAACGAGATATAAACAATTTAAAAATAGAAATAATGTAATTTTACATATGAAATATAAAATAAAAATAAATTTAAAATAAAGAAAAACAAGAATAAACGTTTTGTAAAAATAAACCGAAACAAATTTCTTGTTCCATATAAAACTGAAAAGAGGTAATAAAATGAAATATGAAGCAGGAGAATATGATGTAGCAGTAATTGGCGCAGGGCATGCAGGATGTGAAGCAGCACTTGCTGCAGCACGTATGGGAATGAAAACTTTAATTTTCTCTATAAGCTTAGAAGCTGTTGCAAATATGCCATGTAATCCACATATAGGCGGAAGCTCAAAAGGACATTTAGTTAGAGA
>CAJKKA010000037.1 GCA_905200315.1 uncultured Clostridium sp. | reverse complement strand
ATAAGAGCCACGTATATTAGAAATGGACTTATAAAATTAAAAGTAGTATTAGGAAATGGTCATATATAATATGGCATAGGTATCATAAATTTAAATTTAAATCAAAGGAACAGAATATTTAAGGGGGTGACACTTTGATAAGCAAAATAATTAGAATTTTAATAGGATTATTAGGTGCTGCATTAGGAACAGCAATTTATATAGCGTTAGTTGGTATTTTACCAGGTGTATTTAGTGGTATTAATGATTATAAATATATAATAACAATAGGTGTAGCTTTAGTATTTGGGATTATTTTTTATGCTATAGCTCCATTGATGTTATCAAAGGTGAAGGAAGGTGTAAAACTTTTAGATAAAGAAATATCTAAATATCCTCAATCTGATATATTATTAGCAACAATAGGTCTTATAGTTGGTTTAGTAATAGCGTACTTAATAGTTAGTGGAATAGGAACATTTATAAATCTACCTATAATTACAGCAATAGTAGGTATATTAGTATATTTATTTATGGGATATATAGGAATCAGAATTGCTTTAAAAAGTAGAGATGATTTATTTAACATAAATAAATTAAGTAGATTAACAACAGCTTTAAATAAAGAAAAATCATCTAAAAAAGGTGTTGTGGAAAATAAAATTCCACCAAAAGTTTTAGATACAAGCGTAATAATTGATGGTAGAATTGCAGATATATGCAAAACTGGTTTTATTGAAGGAAAATTAGTTATACCTAGATTTGTATTAAATGAATTACAACATATAGCCGATTCATCTGATGACTTAAAAAGAGTTAGAGGAAGAAGAGGTCTTGATATATTAAATTCGATTCAAAAAGAGATGGATATGGAAGTTGAAATAAGTGATGTAGATTTTGAAGATATACCAGAAGTTGATAGTAAACTTTTAAAATTGGCAGAAACTATAAACGGAAAAGTTGTTACAAATGACTTTAATCTTAATAAAGTGGCTCAATTCCAAGGGGTAGAAGTTTTAAATATTAATGAATTAGCCAATGCAGTAAAACCAGTTGCAATACCTGGAGAACATATGTTGGCGCAAGTTGTTAAAGAAGGTAAAGAACAAAATCAAGGTATAGCTTATTTAGATGATGGAACAATGATAGTTGTAGATGGTGGTAGAAAATATATAGGAGAAACTATAACTGTATTAGTTACATCAGTACTTCAAACTCCAGCAGGAAGAATGATATTTGGAAAACCTAAAAACTAAATTTAATATAATAAAACATTTAAAATCGTGGCATTTTATAATATAAAAAAGGAGATCGAAAAGGTCTCCTTTTTATTTTTAAAGTTAAACAAAAAAATACGATTATAAAAATATGATAAAATTATATATAAATTGGAGGTAGTTTTATATGTATAAAAAGTCTTATAAATCGCCACTTGGGATTATTTATATGCGAAGCGATGGAGAAAATCTGACAGGACTTTGGTTCGAAAGTTCTAGAGATGTATTGAAACATAGTTATAATTTTGAAGAGAAGGACCTACCCATATTTGATGAAACAAGTAGATGGTTAGATATTTATTTTAGCGGAAAGAATCCTGATTTTACGCCTAAATATAAAATAGAAAATTTAACACCATTTAGAAGTCAAGTTATTGATATTATGAATAAAATTCCTTATGGAAAAACTGTTACTTATAATGATATAGCCAAAGAAATAGCACAAAATAGAGGAATTGAAAAGATGTCTGCCCAAGCTGTTGGAGGC
The DNA here is from genome assembly GCA_905200315.1 of uncultured Clostridium sp. The sequence continues at coordinate 11,638 of CAJKKA010000037.1, read as the reverse complement.
GCTGTTGGTTGGAATCCAATATGTATTATTGTTCCTTGTCATAGAGTAGTCGGAACAAATGGTAGCTTAACTGGTTATGGTGGTGGAATACAAAACAAAGTAAAATTGTTAGAGATAGAAAATAATGATATGAGTAAGTTCACTATACCTAAAAAAGGTACAGCACTATAATTAAAAAATATTATTTTATAAGCTCTTTTTATAGCAATTTATTTCAATAAAAATATGCTATAAGAAGAGCTTATTTGTATTAAATTAAATATTTATAAAGATAAAAAGTATACATATTGAAAAAAAACTATTATAATTAAAATTGCCAATATTTGTAATTATAAATAAAGGGGGTCCACACATGAATAACAGTTTGAAACTACCATCTATTGATTATAAAGAATTTAAAATTTTAACATTATGTAAAAATAAAGAATTTGCTAATATAAATCATATGGCTGATGAATTAAAAGTTACAACTAGAAGTGTTAGGACATATATAAAGCAATTAAACGAAAATCTCGGAGAAGATATAGCTCAAATAATATATGTTAAAGGTTATGGATATAAGTTAGAAATAAAGAATAAAGAGGCTTTTGAACTTTTATTTGAAGAAAATAAGAAAATTTCGTTTGATTTTAATGTTAAAGATGAGAGAATTTTATATTTATTAGACTTTTTTACTGAATTCAATGATGTGATAACTATTGACCAATTGGCAGAACAAATTTCAGTAGGAAGAACAACAATAGTAAATGATATAAAATCAACTAGAGAAATATTGAATGAATACAACTTGGATTTAATAAAAAAACAAAACTATGGAATGTGGCTTAAAGGAAATGAATTTGATAAAAGATTACTTCTGATAAATTACATATATAAAGATTCAAAAAATGATTTGAAAAATTCAAAATATGTTAATGAAGTAGATACAAGGTTATTGAAACAATTAAAAACAAAAATATTGAGATTGTTCAAAGAAGATAATTTTTATGCTACAAATCAGATTTTTGAAGAAACAATAAAATATATTTTGGTGCAAATTGTTAGAATAAAAAATGGAAATGAAATAGTAGAATATGATAAACGTTTTGATTTACTTGGTTCGTATGATGAGTATAATTTATCGCAAAAAATAAAGGTTATAGTTGAAGAAAATTTTGATATAACTTTAAATGAATACGAAACATTATATCTTACATTGCCATTAGTAAGCGGAAATGCAGCCCCTATATCTAAGTTTATGTCTAATAAACCTCAGTTAAGAGAGAATATTTCTGACTTGATGGAAAAAATATTCAAGGAAATATATATAAGAATGGGGATTATCATATCAGATCAAACTTTGAGGGATAACTTAGGATATCATCTAGAATTTACACTAAATAGATTATTATTTAATATAAAATTAAAAAATTTATTGCTAGAAGATATGAAAGAAAATTATGTTTTACCGTATAATTTAGCTAAAATATCAGCTGATGTTATAGAAAATGTTTATAATTTAGTTATGCCTGAAGATGAAATTGGATATATTGCAATTCATTTTGGAAGTTATTTAGAAAAAAATATTATTTCAAATACATTACAAAAGGTCGCAATTGTATGTTCCACTGGTTTGGGAGCAACAAATTTAATTACAATTAGAATCAGAAAAATTATAGGAGAAAATGTTGAGATAGATACTTTTTCAATTTTTGATATAGATAAAGTGAATTTAAGCCAATACGATTTAGTATTTACAACTAGCGATATAAATATAAATTCTAATTATGTATTGAAGATAGATACTATTTTAGATGAAAGTAAACTAAGAAATAAAATAGAAAAGGTAATATATTTAAACAATAGCAATCTAAGTAAAAATTTAAATAATGTAAAATTAGCAGATAATTTAATTGTAGGAGCTTTCTTACATGAAAAATATTTTTCTGTTTTAAATAATAAAACGATTTCCGCAGCTTTAAAAAATATGATAGATAAAATGATGCAAGATGGGGTTGTGGGAGAAAAATTCAAAAAAGATATATTAGAAAGAGAAAAAAGTCACCCTACAATATTTAAAAGTGGATTGCTTTTACCTCATTCAGTTAATGATAAATCAAATGAATTATGTGTTTCAATAGGTGTTTTACAAAAACCAATACAATACCAAGGGATTGAAATAAAAATAATAATGCTGATTGCATTTTCTGGAGATGATCAAAATTCTGACTTATTAGTAAAAGTATATGAAGAAGCTTTGAGTATAGGCCAAAATGAGAAATATATAAATCAACTATCAAAATGTAGAGATTTTTATGATTTAACAAGAACTTTATTAAAAATTTCAATAAAATAAGAGAATAAGGATGTGTTAAGATATGAAAGTGATTATAGCTTTAGTAGTTTTATACCTTGCTAATTTTGCAACATCATATTATTTACATAAAAAATATGTTGCATCACAAAAAAGGGTTAGACAATATGGTGGGGTATCAACAGCAAGAGTCAAAGGAAGTTTAAGAAAGAAAGGTAAAATAGTACTTTTAGCATTTAATGAAGAAGATGACACTATAACATATGGAGAAAAATTTGAAGGAATAACTGTATTTTCTAAATTTGAGAAAATTGAAGGGATAGAAGGATTAACATTGGATGAAGTAGAAAGCAAATTTGAAGATGAACCAGTTATAATACAAGCTATTCAATATATAAGGGAAAGAGATACAGACGAAGGTTCTGATAAAAATGAAGAAATAGAACAAGAAAATATCGAAGAAAGTGATATAGTAGATAAAACTACTGTGTAATATATTAAAAATAATTTATAAAAATAGACTTGATGTGTATAGTGGTTTTCAAGTCTATTTTTGTTTATAATACATAAGCAATTATATTCCCACAAAAGAGTTTATTTTTACAAATGTTCCGATTAAGAACGAAAATCGTATTTTTTTCCACGATAGATGGAAAAAGAATGTATTAAATTTTGAATGCAATTGATATAAACTTAAATCATAAAAGAAAACGGTTTACAAATTAAACCGAATTAAATAGAAAATAATAAACTGAGAAGTTTAATACCTAAAATGACAATTAGCTTAGAAAGTAAACTATAAACAGGGGGAATTTGAAATGTATAACTTAAACAGAAAACTTGAAGAATTAGAAGTACAAGGAAAAAGCATTAAAATAGCAATAATAGGTGCAGGTCATATGGGGACTGGTATGGTAAGTCAAGTTGTTAATATGAAAGGTATGATACCATCAATAGTTGCAGACATCAACGTAGACTTAGCAAAAGCATCATTCACAAAAGCTGGAATAGCAGAAGATCAAATAGTAATAGTTGAAGATGAAAAAGCAGCAGAAGCAGCAATCCAAGAAGGAAAATATGTAGCTTGTAAAAGTTTCATGGTAGCTTGCAAAACACCATCAATCCAAGCAGTAGTAGATGCAACAGGAAGTATTCCAATAGGAGCAGAAATAGCATTAAACTCAATACTAAATAAAAAACACATAGTAATGTTAAATGCAGAAACAGACTGTGTAGTAGGACCAATACTTAAAAAATTAGCTGACGATGCAGGAGTAATATTCACAGGATCTGCAGGTGACGAACCAGGAGCAGTAATGGGATTATACGACTTTGCAACTTCAATGGGATTTGATGTAAGAGTTGTAGGAAAAGGAAAAAATAATAAATTAGATTATGATTGTAACCCTGATACAGTAGCAGAAGAAGCAGCAAGAAGAGGAGCTGCACCACATATGATAACATCATTCAAAGAAGGAACAAAAACAATGGTAGAAATGGCGTTAATGTGTAATGCAACAGGATTTGTTCCAGATGTAAGAGGTGGACATGGTATAGAAGCAAACGTAAAAGAAGTGCCACAAAAATACTCACTAAAAGAAGAAGGCGGAGTATTAAATAACTACGGAGTAGTAGACTTTGTAAATGGTATAGCACCAGGGGTATTCGTAGTAGTAACTCATAAATTAAAAGAAGTAAGAGACGAAATGGAATATTTAAGCATGGGACCAGGACCAAACTACATCCTATACAGACCATATCACTTATGTAGTTTAGAAACACCATTATCAGCAGCAATGGCAGTAATAGAAGGAAAAGGAACAATAGTACCAAAAGGTGGACTAGTAGCAGACGTAATCACAGTAGCTAAAAAAGACTTAAAAGCTGGAGAATATATGGATGGCTATGGAGCATACACTTGCTACGGATTAATAGAAAAATATGAAACAGCAAAAGAAATGAACGCAGTACCAATAGGATTAGTAGATAGAAAAACAAAAGTATTAAAAGACATTAAAAAAGGTGAAGTAATAACTTACGATATGGTAGAAATAGATAAATCAACTAAGTTATATCACTTAAGACAATTACAAGAACAATTACAAGCAGAAGGATTCTGGGATGCTAAATAATAGTTTATAGTAAAAAGCTAAAATAAGTAAATCATTCATTACAGATAAAACCCGAAAAAAGATACGTTGGTGTACTTAGAATATGCCACGTATCTTTTTTTGCTTAAATATTAATTGTATAATTTATAATTTAAGACTTACAACAGAACATTAAAATTTAATACCATGTATGAAATGTGCAATTACTTTTACAAATGTTCTGAGTTAAAACTAAAAGTACATTTTTTTCAATTTTTGGTGGAAAAAGAATGTATTAAATATTAAATTGACTTATTATACAATTAAAACATAAAGAAAAACGGTTTCACAAATGTAAAAATAGAAACCAGTAATAAATCAAAATGTAAATTAAAAAGTGATAAATATAAAAATAACTTAAGGAGAGGAATGAAGAATATGAAATATCAAGCTAAAGTAACAGGAATAGGTGGCATGGTACAAGAACTTGCAGAAGACGGAAACTTATTAATAATATTCAATGAGGATGTTCAAGATCCAGATTTAAAAGACATATCAATAGCACATACAGTAACAGAATTAAAAGAAGACATAGTAGCTGGTGATGTATTAACAATAGGAGATAAAAAATTCAATGTAACAGCAGTAGGAAATGTAGCACTTAAAACATTAAAAGATTTAGGGCATTGTACAATAAAATTTGACGGAGATACTAAAGCAAATCTACCAGGGGAATTACATGTAGATGGTTTAGTTCCAGAAGTAAAAGTTGGAGATGTAATAACTTTTGAATAATGAAAAATTATAATAAAAATACAATAATTGATATTTGAGATTGAAAATATGATAGATAAAGAGGATTTGGATAAATAAAAATTCCACACCAAATTCTCTTTATAAAATAATGAAAAAGTTAAATTTATTTTTATAATTAAGGAAAACGATATCGCAAGAATTGACTTTTTCAGTAAAATTTAAAATCATAAAATAAAAGGGGGAAATCTTATGCAACAAATTGCAAATTTCGCGGAAGCATTTATCAAATTATTTAATCTAGGTGGAGAAAACTTAATGGGATTAGTAACAGGTATATTACCAACATTATTAGTTTTAATCACTTTAGTAAATGCAATCATAGCAATAGTAGGACAAGAAAGAGTCGACAAACTAGCAGCTTTAGCTTCTAAAAATGTAATCACAAGATATACAATATTACCAATATTAGCAGTATTCTTCTTAACAAACCCTATGTGTTACAACTTTGGTAAATTTGTTGAAGAAAAATACAAACCAGCATACTATGATGCAACAGTATCATTCGTACATCCAATTACAGGTTTATTCCCACATGCAAATGCTGGTGAATTATTCGTATACCAAGGTATAGCAGCAGGTATTACAGCTTTAGAATTAAGCACAGGTCAACTTGCAGTTAGATATTTCTTAGTTGGTGTAGTTGTTATCCTTATAAGGGGTATAGTTACTGAAAGAATAACAGTAATGCTAATGAAAAAACAAGCAAAATAGTGTTTGATTAAGGGAGGTAATAAGATGAGTGAATATAAAGCAATTAAAATAAATAGAGGGGCTAATGGTTGGGGCGGACCTTTAACTATAGTTCCAACAGAAACAAAAAATAAAATATTAGTTGTAACAGGAGGAGGATTCCCTCCACTGGCTCAACATATAGCAAAAATGACTGGTTGTGAATTAGTAGATGGATTTAAAACTACTATACCAGATGAAGAAGTTATATTAGCAATAGTAGACTGTGGTGGTACTGCTAGATGTGGTGTTTATCCTAAAAAAGGTATATTCACAGTAAACTTAACTTCAGTTGGAAAATCTGGTCCTTTAGCAAAATTCATAACAGAAGAAATATATGTTTCAGATGTAAAAGAATCTGATGTAGAATATTGTGATGGAAGTGCAGTTCCTGCTACTGAACCAGCAGATGAAACACCATCAGAAGGATCTTCAAAAATGACTAGAGAAGAATACCTAGAAAAGAAAGCAGCAGCTCAAGAAAAATATGGTGAAGTTGCAAAAGAAGGATTCTTAACTAGATTAGGTAAAGGTGTTGGTAATGTAGTTTCGATATTCTATCAAGCAGCAAGAGAAGCAGTTCAAACTACTATAACAAATATATTACCATTCATGATATTCGTATCATTAATAGTTGGTATAATCAACGGTACAGGTGTAGGGGAATGGTTAGCAAACACAATATCTCCATTAGCATCATCATTACCAGGAATGTTAGTTATATCTTTATTCTGTGCACTACCATTTATATCTCCACTTATAGGACCAGGGGCAGTTATAGCTCAAATCATAGGTGTTTTATTAGGTAACCAAATAGCTCAAGGTGGTATAGAACCAAGATTCGCTTTACCAGCATTATTCGCAATAGACGCACAAGTTGGTGGTGACTTCGTTCCAGTTGGTTTATCACTTTCAGAAGCAGAAGCAGAAACTGTTGAAATAGGTGTTCCTGCAGTATTATTCTCAAGAGTAATAACTGGACCAGTAGCAGTTGTAATAGCTTATTTTGCAAGTTTTGGATTATTTTAATAAAATCTAAAAATACAAATTTAAATTAAAATACATTGAATAAGAATTCAAGGTATCAAATTAAAAAAATATATATAAAAATAAATTCCGAATTAAAAGATTTTGAAAATACTAAGAGGCTGTTTCAATTAATTTGAGACAGCCTTCTCTAGATTATAGATATATAAATTTTTAGGTGAAATTGGGGGAAATTATGAAAAAGATATTGGGTGATACACGATTAATGCTTAAATGTTGCGTTATGTATTATGAAAATGAAATGGGACAAAATGAAATAGCACAAAAGCTAGGAATTTCAAGACCGACAGTTTCTAAACTTCTTAAAGAAGCAAAGGAAAGAGGATATCTAAGAATAGAAATTGTAGGACCACAAGAACAAAATTGTTATAAATTAGAACGAGAATTAGAAGAGAAATTTGGATTAAAAGAAGCAATCGTAGTTGAAGATAAGCATGATGATATTTTTCAAAAAGAAGAATTAGGGGCTGAGGTAGCTAAATACTTATATCGAATTATACAAGAAGGAGATATAATAGGTGTTTCTATGGGAACAACTTTAAAAATGATACCACAGTATGCCAAGGTAAAAAGATTTAATAAAATAGAGTTTATACCACTAGTAGGAGGAATTGGTGAAGCTGATATGACGACACACTCAAACCAATTAGTTGTAGAACTTAGCAAAGGTATGGGTGGAAAATTTAAATTATTACATGGGCCAGCTATAGTATCAAATGAAAATATTATAAATATACTTAGACAAGATAAAAATATAAAAGATGTATTCAAAGCAATGGACAAGATGAACATAGCAGTAGTCGGAATAGGAAGTCCGATAGATGAAAATTCTAATGTTATAAAAAATGGATATTTTAATTCTAAAGATATTGAAACGTTTAAAGAAAGAAAAGCAGCAGGGGATATATGCTTAAATGTATATGATATAGATGGAAACATACAAAATTACGAATATAATAAATGTGTTTTCGGAATGAATATAGAAAAATTAAGAGATGTAGATAAAGTAGTTGGTATAGCGTGTGGAATAGAAAAATTAAACGCAGTCATAGGTGCAATTAATGGTAATTATGTAAATGTTTTGGCTGTTAATTATAGTTTAGCTAAAGCATTATTAGACTATCAGCTTTAATCATAAATAAAAAATGAATAGAATAGAGTAAAAGTATAGTAGATTAGATTTTTATTTGCTATACTTTTTTATTGTATGAAAATAACTTGTAATAAATGTTTTATAATTATAAGAAAGTGTTTAAGAGTTAACGATATTGACAAATAATATTGCTAATATTACAATGTTTTTAAAAAAGAACAAATACAAAAATATTATAAGTATTAACTATAAAAATGGATAAATTAAGATATATATAAATAATCAGGAAAATGTTTGTATTATAGAAATAATAGTTTAATATATTTGAAATAAAAGAATGATATTATTATAAATCAATTAAAATTCATACTAAAGTTGGCTAACGAAAATACAAATAAGTTATAGGAGGGAAAGTATGTCAATTTCAAAAGAAATAATGCTTGAGATGTATAAGAGGATGGATCAAGTTAGAAAATTTGAAGAAAAAGTAAGCGAATTTTTCGCAAAAGGCATGATTCATGGAACAACACATCTATCTATAGGGCAAGAAGCATCAGGAGTTCCGGCTGTTATGGCACTTGAAGACGGGGATTTAGTTACATTAACTCATAGAGGGCATGCTATGTCTATTGGAATGGGAATAGACTTAAATAAAATGATGGCAGAGTTAATGGGAAAAGCTACAGGATTCTGTAAAGGAAAAGGCGGATCAATGCATATAGTAGATGTTGATTCAGGGAATTTAGGCTCAAATGGAGTTGTTGGGGGAGGATTAACATTAGCACCCGGGGCAGCTCTTACACAAAAATACAAAAAGACTGGCAAAATAGTTTTATGTTCTTTTGGTGATGGTGCATCAAATGAAGGTTCATTCCATGAGGGTGTAAATCTATCTTCTGTGTGGAAATTACCAGTCATTTTTTATTGTGAAAATAATTTATATGGAATGTCTACACCTCATACAAAAGTAATGAACGTGAAAAATGTTGCTGATAGAGCATCAAGTTATGGAATACAAAGTTTTATAGTTGATGGATATGATGCAGTAGCTGTTTATGAAACAGTTAAAAAAGCAGCTGAAATATGTAGAAAAGGTGAAGGACCAGTACTAGTTGAAGCAAAAACATATAGATGGGCAGGACATTCTAAGTCAGATAAAAATCTTTATAGAACTCAAGAAGAAATAGATTCATGGAAAGAAAAAGATGGGCTTATAAAATTGAGAAATAAAATATTAGAATTAGGTTATGCAAGTGAAGAAGAATTACAAGCATTAGAATTAGAAGTTGAAAAAATAATTGAAGAAGCGGTAGAATTCGGAATGAATAGTCCAGAGCCATCATTAGACATATTAGAAGAGGATATATACGCTGATTAGTCTATGTAAGGAGAAAATTTGCGAGGAGGATTAAGTATGCAAATGAAGGAAATAACATATAAAGAAGCCCTAAGAGAAGCTATGGTTGAAGAAATGAGAAGGGACGAAGATATCATTTTTCTAGGTGAAGATATAGGTGTCTATGGCGGTGGTTTCGGAGTTTCCTATGGAATGATAGAAGAATTTGGAGAAGAGAGAGTAAGAGATACACCAATTTCAGAAGCGGCAATAGCAGGATGTGCGGCAGGAGCAGCTGCAACTGGTTTAAGAACAATAATGGAAATTATGTTCAGTGATTTTATAACAATAGCAATGGACGTAATAGTAAATCAAGCGGCAAAAATGAGATATATGTTTGGTGGAAAGGTTCAGGTTCCAATGGTAGTTAGATGCCCAGGAGGATCAGGGACTGGAGCAGCTGCACAGCACTCACAATGTTTAGAAGCTTGGATGTGTCATATACCAGGGCTTAAAGTTGTTGCACCATCAACTCCAGCCGATGCGAAAGGATTATTAAAAGCAGCTATAAGAGATAATAATCCGGTAATTTTCTATGAAAATAAATTATTATATAAAACTACTGGATTAGTTCCAACAGAAGATTACGTAATAGAATTAGGAAAAGCTAATATAACAAAAGAAGGTTCGGATATTACAGTAGTAACTTACGGAAGAATGTTAGAAAGATGCGAAAAAGCAGCAGAAATTTTAAAAGCTCAAGGTATAGATGCTGAAATAATAGATTTAAGAACTTTATATCCAATGGATAAAGAAACTATTATAAAAAGTGTCTGTAAAACAGGAAGAGCATTAATAGTTCATGAAGCATCAAAAACAGGAGGATTAGGAGGAGAAATCTCGGCTTCAATAGTTGAAAGTGAAGCTTTTGACTATTTAAAAGCACCAATTAAAAGATTAGCTGGTAAAGATGTTCCAATACCATATAATCCTCAATTAGAAAAGGCAGTTGTGCCAGATACTGATGAAATAGTAGAGGAAATTAAATCATTAATTAATAGATAAATGTAGAAGTTAAATAAAGATTTTCAATTTTATAAAGAATTGGAGATCTTTATTTTTATTTATAGAAATAAAAATGTAAAAAATATTAAACAAAAGTAGAGTCAATTTTTAATAAAATAATTCGTAAATATAACTAAAGAGTAAGGAAGTTTAATTCGTTTGTTAAAACTATGTGAAAAATTCAAAAATATCCAAAAACAATAAAAATTTATTGAAAAACAATAAATAATCATTGACATATTTAAAAAATAGATATATTATTAAGTTTATAAAAATAAAAGAAAATATTTATTAAAATTTGTGAAAAATGCCTAAATATAAATGGAGATAAATTGCAAATTTTATTTTAAATTGGCAGACTATGAATATAATTATTTGAAAAAAATTTTTATTTTAACTATAATGAATAAAGAATAAATATATACAAAAAATAATGGAGACCTGTATTTATAAGAGGTCCTTTTATGACGCATGGATAATTAGAATTTAAAGAGGTGAAATTATGAATAGTGTTGTTATTGTTGCTGCAGGAAGCGGAAGACGAATGAATCTAGACATAAATAAACAATATATAAAATTAGACGAAAAAGAAATGATAGCTCATACGATAGATGTTTTCTATAGCAATGAAAATATAGACGAGATAATTGTCTGTATAAGAGAGGAAGAGGAATATTTTTTTGAGCATGAAATATTAGATAAATATGATTTTAGAGATATAAAAATAGCTTATGGTGGGAAAGAAAGACAAGATTCAATTTACAATGGATTAAAAAAATTAGATTCAAATAGTGATATAGTCTTAATCCATGATGGTGCTAGACCATTTGTAAGCCATGCAATAATAAATGAGACAATACAAGTAGCAAAAAATAAAAAGGCCGCAGTAGTTGGAGTGCCAGTTAGGGACACAATAAAAGTGGTTGAAAATGGAGTAGTAAAAAGTACACCATCTAGACAAACTTTATGGTCAGCTCAAACACCTCAAACTTTCGATAAAGACTTAATAATTAGAGCATATGAAAATGCATATAGCAAGAATTTTTATGGAACTGATGATTCAATGTTAGTTGAATTTTTAGGTCAGGAAGTTACAATGGTTTTAGGTTCTTATGAAAATAAAAAAATAACTAATCCAGAAGATATAAATGTAGCAGAACAAATTCTAA
>CAJKKA010000036.1 GCA_905200315.1 uncultured Clostridium sp. | reverse complement strand
ATACAGAAAATAAATGATATATAGATGTCACTAAAGTTAGAGAAGTATATAATTATGCCGAATCATATACATATGATTTTAATAGTTGGAAAAGAAACAACAATATCAGTTGCAAGAGTAATTAAACAATATAAAGAATATATAACAAAGCAAATAAAAGAATACATATGGCAAAAATCATATTATGATCACATAATACGAAATGAAAGAGATTATTTGAGAATATGGAAATATATTGACGAAAATATATTAAAATGGGATTTAGATAAATATTATAGTTAGTAATGGAGCACACTGTGCTCCGCTACAAAAAAATATGCAAGTGAAATAAATGAATGCTAGAAGTTGGAGATTTGAGACATAAAGTAAAGCCTCGAAGAATTACTATAAATCCAACTTCAAACCTCAAACATCTAATTTCAAAATTACAAGTTATTACTGATGTTTAACTTATAGATAAAATCTAAAAATAAAGGAGAAATATACATGATACATAGAATGAAATTAAATGAAAGTCCATTTGAAAGAATAAAAAATGGCACAAAAACAATAGAATTTAGACTATATGATGAAAAAAGACAACAAATAAAAGTTGGAGATAAAATAGAGTTTTCAAAATTACCAGATTTACAAGAAAAATTACTAGTAGATGTTATTAAATTATATAGAGAGGATACTTTTGAAAAATTATTTAGAAAACTATATAGAGATGAAGATGAAATAAATAGAAAAACTAAATCAATGTACAAGTATTATTCTCCGGAAAAAGAGAAAGAGTATGGAGTTTTAGGTATTAAAATAAAAATTGATGTAGATAATTTAAAGAGCAATCTTGAAAAGTTTGCTCCATATAATGAACAAGAAGAAGTTGATAAGAAAATAATGCTAAATTATATTAAAGATTTTGATGATGTATTAACTAGACAAAACGAATATGGACATTTTACTAGTTCAGCATTTGTGCTTAATAAAGACAGATCAAAAATTTTAATGGCATATCATAAAATATACAATTCATGGGCATGGATAGGTGGTCATAGTGATGGAGATAGTGACCTTTTATATGTTGCTATGAAAGAAGCAAAGGAAGAAACTGGAATAAAAAATGTTTCACCGATTTCTAAAGATATTTATTCGTTAGAATTAATCAATGTAAATGGCCATGAAAAAAGAGGAAAATATGTAGCGTCACATGTTCATCTTAATATTACATATTTATTAGAAACCGATGAAAATGAAGAAATACATATAAAAGAAGATGAAAACAGTGGTGTAATGTGGGTACCAATTAATAAAATATTAGAGTTATCATCTGAGCCATGGGTACGAGATAGAGTTTATGCAAAAATAATTAATAAAATGAAGAATGATGGAGTTATTAAAATAGCTAATCTTAAAAAATAATAAATGAAGAGGTAATTATAAGATAATGAAAATAGTAACATTATGTGGAAGTTTAAGATTTAAAAGAGAAATGATGGAAGTTGCAGAAAAGATGGCATTAGAGGGATATTGTATTCTTACACCTGTTTATCCTGTGTTAGACAATATTGAAAGAACGAAGGAACAACTTATAAAATTAAAAGAAGCACATTTTAAAAGAATAGAACTATCAGATGCTATATTAGTAGTAAATGTAAATAATTACATTGGAGATAGTACAAATATAGAAATAGATTATGCAAAAAAATTAGGAAAGGAAATTATGTACTATACAGACCTAATACTTAAAATATAATTGCTTTGATAAATTAATTAGTGCTTATATAAATAAAGATTGGATATATATAAATGATAAAACGATACAAAGAAATTGAAATTGAAGAAATAGTAAAGATTTTAAGAGAAAATGGAGTTATAAGTGTTCCTACTGATACTGTCTATGGAATATGTGCAAGAATAGACTCTAAAACTGCTCATGACAAATTAATTATGGTAAAGAATCGTCCGTTTGAAAAGTCTTTTCCTGTGATGTGCGTAAATGAAGAACAGATAAAAAGTATTGCTATTGTAGATGAAATGGCAGAAAAACTAATTAAAGAGTTTATGCCAGGACCAATAACATTAGTATTAAAAAAGAATAAAGATCTACCAGACTATGTAACAAATGGAAAAGACACGATTGCAGTTAGAATGGCAACATCAGAATTTATAAAAAATTTAATTTTAAAATTAGGAAGACCGATATTTATGACAAGTGCTAATCAAAGCGGACAAACTGAAAGTTCTAATTTATAGGAAATAGAAAAAAATTGTCCAAATATTGATGGCATGGTAGAGGGAGAAATTATTTTTTCAAGAGGTAGTACAATTATAGATTGTGGTGAAGAAAAAATAAAAATCTTAAGAGAAGGACCAATATCAAAAGATAAAATAGATAATATAATAAACTGAAACGATAATAGTAATTAGTAGCGGATCACAGTGTGCTCCATAGAGATAAATTTAATCAATAATAATTATGACAATCATATACATCTGATTTTAATATTTGGAAAAGAAACAAGTGATATAAAAATAGCAATTTGTTAATATGTTTGAATTAAAGATAAAGGAGTAAAGAATGAAAAAATTAAATTTAATAGTAGTATTTAATGCAAGTTTAGATAAGGTACTTTTTTGTATTAGAGCAAAAGAACCTTATAAAGGGTTATATAATTTTGTAGGAGGTAAAGTAGAAGAAAATGAATCTAATGATAATGCAGCGTATAGAGAATTATTCGAGGAAACAGGAATTTCTAATCAAGATATAGAATTAGAACATTTTATGGATTTGAATTACTTTAAATATGAAAATAATTTGCAAGTTTATTATGGAATTTTAAAACATGAAGTAGATTTAGTGGAAGAAAAAAATAAATTGGAATGGGTAGTTATAAATGAGAAATTATTAGATAACTCTAAATTTGCAGGAAATTATAATATACCTCATATAATAAGACAGATAAAAGTATATCTAAAAAATGGAACAAGCATTGATAAATATTAGAGTAGAAAGAAAAATCAAATTTAAAATAACAAAAGAGGTAAAAAGATGAAGGAAAAAGTAAAAGAATTAATTATGAATAATTTTAAATGGATTATATTATTTATATGTTTAATTGGATTTTTTGCATTGGCAGAAGATGTATTTAACAAAGAAATAATGAATGAAGATATAATAGGGTACAAATTCATATCAACATTTTTAATTTCAGATTTTGCAACTCCAATAGCAAAATTTATAACTAATTTTGGCGGGGCAATATTTATAGCAGTGGTAGCTATTTTTTTAGCTATAATAATAAAAAACAAAAAAATTGCAATATCAATACTTGCAAATCTTGTTATTATAACAGGATTAAATCAATTATTAAAAAGAATATTACAAAGAGCTAGACCAACTGAATATAGAATAATACAAGAAACCGGATATAGCTTTCCATCAGGACATTCAATGATAAGTATGGCTTTTTATGGATATCTAATATATTTAATTTATAAAAATGTAAAAAACAAATATATAAAATGGATTTCGATTTCATTACTAAGTATATTAATATGTTTAATAGGAATAAGCAGAATTTATCTTGGAGTGCATTATACAAGCGATGTATTAGGAGGATTCTTAATATCAATATCGTATTTAGTAATTTATATAAGTGCTGTGAATAAGTTTTTAGTAGAAGATAAAAAGTAATTTGTATGGAGATTGAAGTTTGGAAGTTGGAAGTCTAAAATATATGGCAAAGCTTCGAATAAATTACCATAAAATCTAACTTCCAACCTAAAATATCCAACCTCGAATTACAACTTTTGTAGTTTACTAGATAAATAGTAAAATATTGTATAAAAAGGAGATGAATTATGAAAGAGAAAATAGCAATAATTGTATCAGTTCTTATTATAATTATATCAATATTTTTCTATAGTCTAATTGTAAATAATGATGACTTTGCGCCATACAAATGTAAAGAGTACAATAAAGATTATGAGTTAGGTACAGATGTATATAATTTATCAAAAATAAAAAATGAGCTAACGAATATAGCGCAAGAGTATGAAGAAGGGTTAAAGTTGACTTTTATTCAATACGATATAAATGAAAATGGCAAAACCGCTATATTCCAATTTTATAAAGATGATTATAATGGAAGAAATAAAGCATGTTTACTTACTATGAATATTGACATTGATAAAAATAAAATGACAAAAATAAAGTATGAAAAAGGAAATGGAAAAAGAGTAACAGGATATTCTAAGAAAATTAATTCATTAGAAAAAATATCAGATTATATAAATCTAAATGAAAATATTAAAATTATTGTTACTGGCGAAGATATAACATTATATAAAGATGGGCAAAAGATGGAAAAGAATGATTTTGTTAAAAACATTACTAATAATATAAATGAATATGTTTACAATGGCAATGGAGTGGTAACAGAGGTAAATGACAGTAATATAATTTTTGAAAATCAATCAAATAATAAAAAATACTCAATAGATATAAATAGTGATTTAAAGTTTGTAAATGGAAGAACAAATGATGAAATAAATATTAATGAAATAAAAGTTGGTTATTATATAGATACACTTACTCAAGAGCAAAATGTAATTAGTGTATTAAGTAAGATAAAAGGTGAAGAATTAAGAAAAGAACTAATGAAAAATTTTACATTAGAAAATCCTATTTATTTAACAGTTTCTCCAGTAGGTGCAAATATGAAAATAATAAATAAAAATAAAGCAATATTAACTATAACTTATGGTGATTTATTATCTGATTATAATACAGATGGCGGAGAATTTGAAATGAAAGTAGAAATTAATTCAAATACAAAAATAGAATGCAAAGGTGGAATTGATAATATAGAACGATTAGGAGATGTATCGTTAGATATAGTAAAAATAAAGCTAGATAAAAATACTATTAATAACGAAATACCAGTTGCCACATACTTTATGTCTAGCAATGGTAATTAAAAGATATAATAATTTTTTATATGTAGAAAACAAAGAAAGGAGAAAAAATGTTAATATCAGTATTATTAATTATTTTAGGTTTTATATTACTAATAAAGGGAGCAGATTTTCTAGTAGATGGAGCAAGTAGTTTAGCTAGAAAATTTAATATTCCAGATATTATAATAGGATTAACAATAGTTTCAATAGGAACTTCAATGCCAGAATTATTTGTAAGTTCAACATCTACAATAAATGGTTCCTCAGATATGGCAATAGGAAATATAATAGGAAGTAATTTATGTAATTTATTAATGATATTAGGTATATCTACTATAATAAAACCAGTAAAATTTCAAAAAGAAACTAGACTTATAGAAATACCAATATGTTTAATAATAACTATTATTTTTGCGATATTTTGTAACACCTCAGGAGAAATATCGCGAATAGAAGCTATTGTTTTAATTTTTTTATTTGTACTATTTATCATTTATACTATAATTATGGCAAAAAAAGGAAATTCATTTGATGGAAACACTGTTATAGAAATTCAAACTGATGACAAGCCATTATCATTAAAAAAGAGTATTATATTAATTGTGTTAGGTATTGTCGGATTAAAAGTTGGTGGGGATTTTACAGTAGAAAATGCGACTAATTTAGCCAGAATGTTTAGTATAAGTGAAAAAATAATAGGATTAACCATACTTGCAATAGGTACAAGCTTACCAGAACTAGTAACAAGTGTTACAGCAGCAATAAAAGGAAATAGTGATATAGCAATAGGAAATATTATAGGCTCTAATATATTTAATATATTACTTATAATTGGAGTTTCAGCTATAATTTCTCCACTAACATATAACATTACTTATAATATACAAATAGGAATATTAATATTAGCAACAATAATACTATCAATATTTCCGATAATACCACCTAAAAATGAAATGAGTAGATTTAATGGATTAATTTATTTAGCAATATATATTATATATATGATAATTATATTTGTAAGATAGAATAAAAAATGAAAATTATAGAAATTCTGGAGGGAAAGATTACAGGTTACTTGCAAATGTATACTTGATGTCTTGTTATTCCTAAATTTAGAACTATTCTATCTTTATTTTCACCATGCTCAACAAAATCTTTAATTGCATTATATTTTTCCATTTCTTTCATTCTTAATTTTACCGCTTTCATTTTTGCCACCTTTCAGTGATATATTATATTTTATGTTTGGGACATTTTCAAAAATTAATATATAGGATTTTATCAAAAATCAATCATAAAATCTTTTTAATATATAATTTCAAAACTTGAATAATTATATCTAAAATGATATAATTTACAAAGTTAAAAAGAGAGGAATTATTATGCCAAAATTCTTTGTCGAAAATGAGAATATAAAAAGTAATAAAATATATATAACAGAAGATTATAATCATATAAAAAATGTACTTAGAAAAAATGTAGGAGATGAACTAGAGGTTTGTAATAAAAATAACGGAGATAATTTTCTATGTAGCATTTTAAATATATTAAGTGAAGAAATTGAATGTGAAATTATAAAGAGTGTAAAAAGCGAGGCAGAATCAAAATTAAAAGTAACTATTTTTCAAGGGCTACCAAAACAGGAAAAAATGGAGCTTGTGATACAAAAATGTATTGAGCTTGGTGCATATGAATTTGTTCCTTTGAAAATGAAAAATTGTGTGGTCAAATTAAAAGAAAAAGATAAAATAAAGAAAATTGAAAGATGGCAAAAAATTGCTGAAGTTGCTGCAAAACAATGTGGAAGAGATATAGTACCAAGAGTAAATAATATATGTAATATAAGTGAATTAATAAACAAAATGAAAAATTTTGATAGTGTAATTGTAGCATATGAAAATGAAGAAAATTATAGTATAAAAAGTGAAATTAATAAACTAAAACAAAAAGAGAATATTAATAAAGTAGCAATTATAATAGGACCAGAAGGACGGAATAGACAAACAGGAGATACTAAAATTAAAAGAAAATGGAGCAAGTATCGTTACACTTGGAAAACGAATTTTAAGAACAGAAACAGTGGCAATAGCACTAACCAGTATTTTAATGTTTGAATTAGGAGATTTTAATTAAATAAAAAGGAGGCCTTTGTTATGGAAGAAGAAAGAATAATAAATGAAATAGAGCAGAAAATTGAGAAAAAAAGAAAAATGCCACAAGAAATAGAAAGTAAATTAAATAAAAAAATATTTGAAAATTTATTAATGGCTATAGTAATTATGTTATATTTTAATTTTTTTATATTTGGAATAAATAATATAGAAATTATTGAATACATAAAATTATTGAAAATATTTACATTAAGTATAGGTGTTTTATCTATAATTGTTTTAGAATATAGCTACAAAAAAGAAAGTGTTAGTTCAATGTATACAGGAATTGAACTAATTGCTTTATCTATTATAACAATGTTTTGTAAATATATATGTATTATAAACGAAAGTAAGTATATACCATATTTAGCTTTGTTTGCATATGTATTTTCAATATATTACATTTTTAAAGATATAATTATATACAGAAAAACAAAGAAAGAATATTTAAAATCTTTAAATGATATTGAAGAAATTATAAAAAAAGAGAAACCACAAAAAGTAAAAAATACAACAAGAAAAAGAAAGTAGGTGTATATAAATGTTAAAAAGTATGACAGGCTTTGGTAGAGCAAAATACCAAATAGATGGTAGAGAGTACATAGTAGAAATAAAATCTGTAAATTATAAATATTCAGATGTATCAGTTCGATTACCAAGAAATATAAGTTATTTAGAAGAATTTATAAAAAAAGAAGTACTGAAGAATATATCAAGAGGGAAGATTGATGTAAATATAACATTTAATAATTATAGTTCTCTTGGTAAAAATATAAGTATAAATAAAGAAATGGCTGAAATATACATAAAATCGCTTAGAAGATTGGTAGAAGATTATGGAGTAAAAGATGATATTACGGCAATGAATATCTCAAAAATGCCAGAAGTTTTAGAAATAAAAGATGAAGAAGATGAAGAACAAATAAAACAAGAAATAGCAATTCCACTAAAAGAAGCAATTGAAAGTTTTATGAATATGAAAAAGGTTGAAGGAACAAAACTTGCAGAAGATATGGAAATAAGAATAAATGAAATATCTAAAAAAGTTGATAAAGTTTCTGAACTTTCCACTGGACTTATTAAGGAATATGTAGTAAAATTAGAAACACGAATAAAAGAAATTTTACAATCTAACGAAGTTGATAAACAAAGACTAGAACAGGAAGTTGTTATATTTGCAGATAAATGTTCTATAGAGGAAGAAGTTACAAGACTAAAAAGCCATATAGAACAGTTTGAAAGTCTTATACAAGAAAACGAATATAACACAATAGGAAAAAAATTGGATTTTATAATCCAAGAAATGAACAGAGAGACAAACACAATAGGCTCTAAAGCAAATTGCTTAGAAATTACTAATGAAGTTATAAACATAAAAACTGAAATTGAAAATATCAGGGAACAAGTACAAAATATTGAATAGGAGGCCAAAAATGCAATTAATTAATATTGGGTTTGGAAATACAGTTTCAGCAAATAGAATAGTAGCAATAGTAAGTCCAGAATCTGCACCAATAAAAAGAATAGTACAAGAAGCAAAAGAATCTGGAAACGCTATAGATGCAACATGTGGAAGAAGAACAAGAGCTGTAGTTATAATGGATTCAGGACATATAGTTTTATCTGCTGTTCAACCAGAAACTGTTGCAGGAAGGTTAGACAAAGATGAAAAAGAAGAATTAGGAGGAATGTAAAAATGATGGTAAAACCAAGTGTAAACGAATTATTAAAAATAAAAGGTATAGACAACAGATATACTCTAGTTGTTATGGCTGCAAAAAGAGCAAGACAGATTGCTGCAGGAGATAAACCTATGACAAATGTAAAAGAAGAATCACCTGTAACACTTGCAGTAAATGAAATAGCAGAAGGAAAAGTCGAAAAAATATAATAAAAAGGAGTATCATTATGTCAAAAAAACACATAATTTCACTTGGAGGAGAACTTGCAAGTGGAAAAGGTTCAGTTTCTAAAGTTTTAATGGAAAGACTTAAATTTGGAGTATATAAAAATGGAGACTACTTTAGAAAACTTGCAAGAGAAAGTGGAATGGATGTTACAAGCTTTAATATTTATGTAAAAGAACATCCAGAAATAGATAGAAAAATAGAAAATAGTGCAGCAGAATATGCAAAAACACACGACAACTTTATAATAGATGCACGTTTAGGATGGTATGCAGTACCAGAATCTTTTAAAGTTTATCTAAAAGTAGATATAGATGTTGCAGCCAAAAGAGCATTTAATGATGAACTAAGAAAAAGTTCAGAAAACTTTAATACAGTAGAAGAGCAAAAACAAGACTTAATAAAAAGATACTCATTAGAAAACGAAAGATACTGGAACCTATATGGAGTAAGAAAAGAAGACGAATCAAATTACGACTTAGTAATAGATACAACAAACCAAACTCCAGAAGATACAGCAGATGTAATAGAAAGAGAATACAAAAAATGGTTAGAAGCATAGAAGTACTGAATTTAAAAATAAATTAATAAATATGAATGGGCACGATATCCGTGCCTAAAAAAATGTATTGTCAACACTACAATATGGAAATAGACCAGATTGTAATTTTTGGAAAGATGATAATCAAACACTTAAATCAATTATAAGCTATGATAAGGAAAAAGGAAAAGTGACAGTAGATGCTAGTTATATAAGAGCTAGTGGCTATGAAATGGGATATCATTATAAATTGTTTTTAATTTACTAATGAATGCAAATTAAAAATAAAAGAGGTTTCGTAAAGCGAGCAGACAGAGATATTGCTCGATAAATACAAATTTTTTTTAGAAAAGTTTGTTTCACATCATTGACACATATACACAAAACCGAAACTTAAATATAAAAAAAGCATTGAAATAATAAAAAACATATGATAAAATTTTACCAATATTTGAAAGGAGGTGAAAATATGACAAAAGAAGATTTAAATCAAATTGCTATAATAGTAAAAACAGAAGTTGGAGGCTTACGAGACGAAATGAATCAGAGATTCAAAGAACAGGAAGAAAAACTTGATAAAAAATTGGATCAGAGATTCAAAGAACAGGAAGAAAAACTTGATAAAAAATTGGATCAAAGATTCCAAGAACAAGAAGAAAAATTCTATAGAAGAATTGACCAAAGAATTTCAGATCAAATGACTTATTTTGAAGAAAAATATGGAAGAGATTTTGCATTAGCTGTTGAATGCTTAAATAGCAAAAGCGAAACAGAAGATATTCAAAATCAAAGATTAAGCGTTTTAGAAAAGTCAAATAATATTAATTCAGCTGCAATTTTTAATCATGAAGAAAGAATAAACTACTTAGAGAAAACATTACAAATTCAGGTATCTAAATAAAAGTCTAAAAAAGAGGGCATATCTATTATTTTTATGGGAAAAGTAATAAATATGTCCTCTTTTCATATTAATATTAAAAATTATAAAAAACACTTTATATTTTTTTAATTTTGTAATATAATGACAGTGTGAAAAAATAAGTTATATAAGGAGGACTTTAAAATGTCTGAATATAATAGTAAAAGAGAAAATGAAAAAAATAGAACACACACTCATGAAGCAAATAAAAAAATAAAAGAAAAAAATAATAAAGTAAAAGGAAACAAAAGGAATAATCATACAAAAGCAAAAAAAGTAATAAAAGTTTGTGTAATAGCCTTACTTGCTTTAATTATTATTGCAATAGGAGTAATTGCAGGAGCTTTTTTTGGACTATTTGGAGATGACTTTAAAATTAGCAAAGATGATTTAACTTTAAGTAGTGTAAATGCAACGGCATATGATAAAGATGGAAATCTAATTGCAGAACTTTCAAAAGATGAGAAAAGAAAAGTTATTACCATAGACGAGATGAACAAATATCTACCAAAAGCCTTTGTGGCAATTGAAGACGAAAGATTTTATGAACACCACGGAGTAGATTTAAAAAGAACAACGGCTGCAACAGTAAATTATATTTTTAAAGGTGGAAGCTCATCATTTGGTGGAAGTACAATAACACAACAATTAGTAAAAAATCTAACACAAGATAAAGATAGATCAGGAATTGCAGGGATTTTAAGAAAAGTAAAAGAAATGTCTAAAGCATACCAAGTAGAACAAATGCTTACAAAAGAACAAATACTAGAATTGTACTTAAACTTAATTGGACTTGGAGGCCAAGCATATGGTGTTGAAACAGCATCACAATTATACTTTAGTAAATCAGCAAATGAATTAAGTCTAGCAGAAAGTGCATATTTAGCAGGAATAAATAATTCACCAAGTTTATATAAGCCATTTAGTGATTCACAAGATCAAAAAGATAAAATAATAAAAAGAACACAAACAGTTTTAACAAAAATGCATGAATTAGGATATATAGATAGTGATGAAGAATATAACAATGCTATGAAAGAAGTAGAAAATGGTTTAGCATTTAAAAAGGGAAATATAAATTCAAATTCGGGACATTCTTATCATACAATTGCAGCTCTTCAACAAGCTAAACAAGATTTAATGGAGAAAAATGGATGGAGTGCTGAAATGGCTGAAATTCAATTATATACAAAAGGATATAAAATTTATACAACACAAGATTCAACAGTTCAAAGTGCAATGGAAGAAGAATTTAAAAAAGATAAATATATTGTAAAATCTAGAAAAAACAAAGATGAAGATACAGGTGAGTATAAACATTCACAAGCAGCTATGGTAATAATAGATCAAACAACAGGTCAAGTTGTTGGAACAGTTGGAGGATTAGGTGATGATGCTTTTACATATGGACTAAATAGAGCTACTCAATCAAAACGTCAAACAGGTTCTTCAATGAAACCGCTTGCAGTTATTGCACCAGCAGTTGAAGAAAAAATAATAACTCCTGCAACAGTATATGATGACTGTGAAACAAGTTTTGGAAATTATAAACCTAAAAACTACTATAGTGGATACAAGGGATTATCAACAGTTAGAGATGCAATAGAAATATCTCAAAATATTATACCATTAAAAATAATGGCTGAATTAACACCACAAAAATCTATAGAGTACTTAAAGAAAATGGGAATTTCATCTATGGTTACAAGTCAAGATAGCAAATCTGCAAATGATGAAAACTTATCAATGGCATTAGGAGGATTAACTAAGGGAGTTAGCCCATTAGAAATGGCGGCAGCATATGCAACAATAGCGAACGGTGGAGAATACATTGAACCAATCTTTTATACAAAAATAGAAGACAAGAGTGGAAATATAGTAATAGAAAAAGAGCAAAAGAAAGAAAGAGTACTTTCAGAACAAGCAGCATATATAACAAAAAGTATATTAAATCAACCTGTTGTTGGAAACAAAGGAACAGCAACATATTGTGCAATATCTGGAATGGATGTATGTGCTAAAACAGGTACAACAAATGATGATTATGATAGATGGCTTTGTGAATTTACACCTTATTATACAGCTGCAACTTGGTATGGATATGATGACCAAGAAACAGTTCACTATTCTGGAAACCCCGCAGGAAAAATAAGTTCAGCAATTTTCAAAGAAATACATAAAAATCTTGAAGGAAAATCATTTAAAGAGCCAACTGGAATAGTTACAGCAACAATATGCAAAGATACAGGCTTACTTCCAGCAGCAGGATGTACCAATACTGTAACAGATATATTTATAAAAGGAACTGTTCCAACAGATACATGTAGTTCAGGAACTGTAATAGAAATATGTAAAGAAACAAATAAAATAGCAACAGAATTTTGTCCAGAAAAAGAATCTAGAAGATTTGGAGGATTGCCAGAAAAAGAATCAAAATATAACGGAAAACTATGGAATTCAAATATTTCTGGTTCAGCTTCAGCACCAAAAGAAACTTGCAATGTTCATACCTCACCAACAAATACTGTGGAAAATAATACAACAGTTGAAACACCACAAACAAGTGGAGTATCTGTTCCAAATGTTATAGGAGAATCAGTTACAAGTGCTAAATCAAAATTAGAAGGATTGAAACTAAAAGTAGAGATAAAATATGATTCAGATGCAAATAAAGAGGATGGAGTAGTTTTAAAACAAAGTATAAAATCTGGAACAACAGTTGATGAAAACTCTAAAATTATATTAACAGTTAATAAGAAAAATAATACAACAGGAGGAAATACAACAAATAATACAGACACAGGGAATACAACTGTTGATGGCACAGAAAATTAATAAAATAAAAGGCGGAAAAAATCCGCCTTAAATTATAATATAAGGAGGTATTATGGATTTATTTTTTTATAATACATTAACAAGAAAAAAAGATTTATTTAAGCCATTAGAAAAAAGAGAGGTAAAAATATATTCATGTGGACCAACAGTATATAAAGATGCAACAATTGGAAATATGAGA
>CAJKKA010000035.1 GCA_905200315.1 uncultured Clostridium sp. | reverse complement strand
ATATATAATGGTTTTCCAAAGTTAAAAATTGAAACTAAGAAAAAATATTTCGAATATAAAAAGAATCAAATAAAAGTAAGCATAACAAATAATGGAGAATTTGAAGGTGAAGAATTTGAAAAAATTACTAAAGATATATGTAACGAAGGCAAAAAAGAAATATTAGATTATTGTGAGAGTGTAGGAATAATAAAATATAAAGGAAGAGTTTTTATAGCCGCAGATGATAGTCCTGCATATGCTATAATCTATGATAATATATCAGCCATATTATACACAGAAGATGAGGCAAAAAGTTTAAGAGCCGAAAACATGATAATAGTTAATGGAAACGGCAATTACATTAATGATATTAAACAAAATAGTAATTCAAATGATGAAAAATTTTTTGAGACTGTTATGAGTAAATTACAATTATTAATTCAAGAAGGAGTTACAAAGGAGAAAATAGAATTAATAGAAGAAGCATGTAAAGAGAAGAATAAAAATAAAGTGGTAGAGTTTTTAAAAGATGTTGCTTCAGGGACTATAAGTAGTTTAATAGCAACGGGGATATTATATAAATTTGGGATAGGATAGTTTAATAATAATGTGGGGGCAATCATTATGATAGTATATGATAATGTAAAAAGTGGATTTATTGAAGATTTAAGAAAAGATATATTGGTTGCAAAAATTGAAGAAAATTATAGAGAAAAAATAGGTGGAGTTAAAACAGGAGAAAAAACGGCTTGGGAAAATTCATTAAAAAGGGTTGTTAAAATAATAAATAATAAAGATATTCCAGAAGATGCAGGAGTTGCTGTGGAATATAAAGTACCAGAGACAGATCGTAGAATTGATTTTATGATTTCGGGATATAGCGAAGAAGGAAAAGGCGTAATAATAATAATTGAATTAAAGCAATGGAGTAAAGTTGATGAAGTGCCTAATAGTTTATTAGTACGTGCTTTGGTTAGCAAAAATAATGTTAAAGAAACATCACATCCATCAAGGCAAGCATTGAATTATGCAGGTTATTTAAGTAATTTGATTGAACCTGTCATAGAAAATAAAATTATATTACATCCATGCTCATACTTACACAATTATGCTATAAAAGAAAACGATCCATTACTTGATAATAAATTTGATCCATTATTCAAACAATCACCAGTTTTTACAATGGATGATGAAGATGAACTTAGAGATTTTATAAAAAAATATATAAAAAAGGGAGATAGAGAAAAGGTTCTGTTTGAACTTGACAATGGAAATATAGTCCCTTCAAGAAGATTACAAGATGATATTGCTAACATGATAGAAGGAAAAAAGCAATTTTATTTATTAGAAACACAGCAAGATGTATATGAAAAAGCATTAAATATGGCAGAAGAAACATTTAAAACAAATGAAAAACATGTGTTAATAGTAAAGGGAGGACCAGGTACAGGAAAATCAGCAGTAGCAATACAGCTATTTGCAGAATTATATCAGAGAAAAATAATTGCACATTATACAACGATGAATGGAACTCCAAGAAATGTCTATTTCAAAGAATTAAAAAATACAGAAGACCAAGAATATGTAAGAAATTTATTTACTGGAGCATATTCATACGATGTTGCAGAAACTAATGAAGTTCCTGTAATTATAGTAGATGAAGCACACAGATTAAAACAACAAACATATGTTGGAAGAGTTAGAGGAAATAATCAAATTCGAGAAATAATAAATGCAGCAAATTTTTCTATATTTTTTATAGATGAAGACCAAATGGTTACTGATAATGATATAGGGACAATTGAAGAAATTAAAAGATGTTGTGACATTAATGGTGTAAAAACTGATAATATAGAACAAATGGAGTTAGAGAGCCAATTTAGATGTAAAGGTTCTACTAGCTATATAGCATGGTTGGATGATGTATTGCAAATAAGAAAAACTGCAAATAATATATTAGATACAAAGGAATATGATTTTAAAGTAGTAGATACACCTGATGAACTAGATAAACTAATAACTGAAAGAAATAGTGAAAATAAATCTAGACTTGTTGCAGGATACTATAAAGAATGGATTTCTAAAAAAGACCCTACAAAATTTGACTTTGAATTATCAAAAACATTTAGAAAAAAATGGAACTTAGCTAAAACAAAGACTTGGGCAATTGATAAAAATTCGATAAATGAGATTGGATGTATACATACTTGTCAGGGCTTGGAGTTTGACTATATAGGGGTTATAATTGGAACTGACTTGAGATATGAAAATGGCAAAATTATAACTGATTTAAGTCAAAATGCAAGTTCAGATAAAACAGCGCTTGTACATACAAAAGCATTATACAAAAAAAATCCAGAAAAAGCAAAACAAATAGCAGA
Organism: uncultured Clostridium sp.; assembly: GCA_905200315.1. The sequence continues at coordinate 11,267 of CAJKKA010000035.1, read as the reverse complement.
TAGAATTATAAAGAATACATATAAGGTATTAATGACGCGAGGATTAAGAGGGTGTTACATTTATTGCGAGGACAAACCTTTAGCAGAATATATTAAAGGAAAAATGAAACCAATTAAAAACTACCAATACGCAATTGATGAAGAAGAACAAATAGAATATTTACAGGTAGCTGAAGAAAGCGAAGAATATAAATATGAATAACATTGAAAACATAGGAGAAAGTTGGAATTATGAAAATTAAATGTTTAATTTGTGGAGATATAATTGAATCAAAAACTTTACATGATTGTGTATTTTGTAGATGTGAAAATTGCTATATCGATGGTGGTAAAGACTATTTGCATTTTGGAGGAGAGGAATTTGACAACATTTTAATATTTTTTGATGACGGAATAGAAGTATTAGCAAGTAATGAAGAATTTTATAGAAAAAAATACGAAGAATGGGAAAATGAAAAGTATAAAACTATTGACAAATAATTGATTATGGTAAATGGATATTGTATAATGGCATGGAAATAAGTTACAAATTTAATACAAAACAAGAAAATGTATTAAATCTGTAACTTTATTTTTGCAGATTAGAATAAAATCATACAAAAAATTAAAAATAATGAATGTAAATTATTGACTAATACTAATAATAGTGATAAAATAGAAGCGCCATCAAAAAGTGGCATAAAATAAAAGGAGATGGCATATGAATACAATAGGAGGGCAAATTAGAAGTTAGAATTTACTTAAAATTAAAAAAATTGTAGATCAAGATAATGGTGGAGATCATTTTATAATTGCTAGAAGGGATAAAAACATTGAATTTATGAGAGAATATGGCTTAAATGATGAAGATGTTAAAAACAGTATTAGAGGTCTAACTGTAGAAGACTGTTTTGCAGGTCCTGAAGAAGATAGAAATCCTAAATATGAAGGATGGATATTTAAATTTAATCCTTTGTTTGAAGAAACAAGATTATATATAAAAATCAGAATTGAAAATATAGAAAAATCAGTTTGTTTGTCAGTACATGAATTTGGTAAATATGATGAGGTGAATTAAAATGAAAGTATATTGTCCATATTGTAAAAAAGAAGTTGAATATAAAATAGAAAAAAGCGAAGTAAGAGAATTTAAAGGAATAGAAGTAAATACATTTAAAAATATAGCTAAATGCAAAGAATGTAATGAAGATTTATATATTAATGAAATAGAAAATGAAAATAATAAAAGAATATATGAAGCATATAGAAATATAACTAATATAATTAAAGCTGAAGATATTATTAATTTAAGAAAAAAATATGATATATCTCAAAGAGAGCTAACTGCTATTCTTGGATTCGGTAAAATGACTATTAATAGATATGAAAGAGGTGGAGTTCCAACAAAATCTCAAAGTGATTATATAAGATTATTAATAGATAATGAAGATAAATTTATTGAAAAAGTAAAAGAAGCTTATTCGAAAAATGAAATTACTGAAAAAACATATAATAAAATCATCTCTGAAGAAATAGAAGATAATATTAGTAAAAAAGAAGTTCAAAATAATATAAGAAGATATTTAAGATTAGTGTTAAATAGAAAACCTGATATTTATAATGGATATAAAACATTAGATTTAGAAAAGATAGAAAACATTATTTCATATATTGCTAGTAAAGTAAAAAATCTAACTATTACAAGTTTAAATAAATATTTATGGTATATTGATATGCTATCATTTAATGAAAGAACTGTTGCAATAACTGGATTAACATATCAAAATCAAAAATTTGGCCCTACTATAATAGAAAAAAAATATGATGAAATATCTTTGTTAGATGATAAATATAAAAGAGAAGATATTGAAACTGAAACTGGGAATACTACTAGAATAATAAGTAATAATAATTATAATCTAGATAAAATAAGTGATAGTGAAAAAGAAATAATAGACACAATAATAAGATTACTAAAGAATAAAAATGTGACAGATATATCTGAAATGTCACATAGAGAGGAAGGGTGGAAAAAAACTAAAAGATTTGGAAAAATATCATTTGAATATGCTATGAAATTAAATATAGTTAAATAAAAAGATAGAAGCAAAATATTTTAGTTTTTACTAAGTATTTTGCTTTTTAGTTGAAAGGAGGAAAATTAGTTGAAACAAATATTAAAACCAGTTTTTGAAATGATAACCGGAGAATATGTATTGTTTGATAATATTATTTATAATTATATTACATTAAGCATTGTAGGAATAATAGCATTAAAAGTGGCATGGGATTTTGTAGGAAAATTATATGATTCTGGAATAATTATGGGTAAATCATCAGGATCAATTATTCATTGGACCATAAGATTAATTACATTTATTGTTTTATTTTATATACTAAGTGGTATAATATGGTTAACAAAAATTATTTATTCACATAAAACTGTAAGTGCAATTATTCTGGCTAGTAGTGTTATATTTATGATATTATATAAATTCATACAAAAAGTATATAGAAATAATAAAAGAGATGTGATTAAAGACGAGGTGAAAAATGAAGAAAAGTAAAGTGGTAATTAATAAATCTTTTTATTTAGGCGATTTTAAAAAAGATATATTATTTTTAAATTCAATGAATTTAATTAAAGAAAATGTAGTTGTATATGGCATTGATAGTTATGGGAGATGTTATACTAAAAAAGATACCAATATAGAAATACAAGAAATAGATATAAAAAAGGAGTATATGAAAGTTTCTGCTAAATTTTCTAAACCAGGATTTATAGATACTGTTTTTAAAGAAATTAATTTAGAACAAGCAATATTAATGTATACACAAGAACAAGAAATTTGGATAAATCCAATGTATCATTTGGATTTATTTATGTTACCATTTCAAGTTAAAGTTTTAGAAAGAGATATACTTATATATCCAATTATAAAGATATTTGAAAATAATAGTATCATAATAAGTTATAAAATTTATATTGACGATGAAAGTAATTTTGAAGAATTTGAAAAAGTTTTTGCAGATTTTAACCGACATATTTTTGAAAGGTTGACTATTCCAGTCAATTATGCACCGAAACATAAAAAAGAAAATGAGGTTGATGCTGTAATGGATGGAGAAAAAGTAAAATACATAGAAATAGATACCAGAAATGAAGAATTTAGAAATATAATTAATTTTTCATTGTATTTATTAAATCTAATAAATCAGTTAGATGAACCAATTACATTTTATGCAAGATGCTCATATTTTATTGAAAGCGATAAAAGTTATCATGTAGATAAAAAATTTATCGATACTTTATTAAAAGGAGTAATGGGAAATTACAAATATGAATTAAAAAATAATAGTATAAATAAAAATTACAAAAAATATTTTAATGAAAGAGCAAGTATTGTAGTAGGAAAGAATGCTGAACAGATAGAAACAGAAATTCAAGCAATTGAGGAAAGAATGATGTTACAAGTATTACAAGAAAGCCGAATAATAGAGAATTTAAAGAATGATAAATATACATATAATGAATTAAGAAAAATATATAGTAAAACATTATATGAAAATATAGAGCATAGAGATTCGAACTATGGAGAAATAGAAGATACGCTAAAACTAATGCATACATTTATGAAAAGCAAAGAAAAAATAGAGTTTTTAAGAATAGGATTAGAAGAGAAAATTAAAGAAAAAGAAAATTATTACCAAGAAAAAACAGCATTATTTGCACTATTATTAAGTGCTGGTCCTCTCTGTGATTACATATTTTTTCCAATTATAAATAATATTTTACATCTTGGAAAATTCTATATTTTTATTGAAAAAATAAGAATTACACAATTAAGCTTCTTAATCAAAGTAGAATATTTAAGAGGATTATGCTTTACAATTGCGATAGGATTAATTTATCTTTTATATAAAAGATTTATAAAGAAAAAATAGATTAATTAAGAAGTTATATAATAAGTAAGGATATAAAAACAATGATAAATGTTGAAGAATTTTTTACAGCAATAGAACAATTACATGGATATAAAGATAATGGAAAAAAATATATATTCTATTATGATGAAACTAATAATTATAGAAAGGTCAGGATAACAGAAAGAGGGCTAAATGATTTTAAGGTTATGTTTGATAATTTTACATTGGGGGGAATTTGTTTTGAAAAATCTAAAGAAAAAGATACTAAAGAATTAATAACAAGCTTAAAATTACAAACTGGGCAAGAATTAAAATCTAAAACTTTTTTCAAGGGAAAAAATACATTTAAAGATTGTATCGAACACAAAAAATTAAATATAATACTTAATTGGATATTAAATAATGCTTATGTACATTATTCAGATATAGATTCCATTTATTTTAGTGTAATTGATATTGTTGATTCTATATGCAATAATCCAATTGCTAAATATTTTCCACAAGACCTAATAGATGCATTTAAAGATGAATTATATGGAGCAATAAGAAGTAATTTTAAAATTTTCCTAGATATTTGTAGAAAAACGGATTATCCTAATGTAACAAACGAAAAAATAAAAATATTTTGTAAAGGATTAATTGATATTATAAATAAAGAACAAGAAAAATATACTACATTAGAATTACTAAAAGAGTTAATAGAACAATTTATAAATTATAATGATTTAATATTCTTAAAAGATAATGAGGAAAGAATAATAATGGAATCATTTTATTCTTTGAGGCAACAGAGATGTATTATTTTTAGAGATTCAATGCACATATTTGATAAAGAATTAGTAGACGAACAAAAAATGAACGACGAATATATGATTTTAAATAATGGGAATAAGCTAGAAAATTACAAGTTTTTAGATTCTAAAGATGAAGTAAATATACAGATATCAGATATTATAATATATTTAATTGCAAAATATTTAAAATTTTTGACTTATTATCCAAATGAAAATGCCGATAATACTCTTAAAAATTTGAATAAAATAGGAAGAGAAAATTTAATTAGACTAATACAAATTATAAACAAATCTAATGAAGAGAATACTTTCTTTTTAGAAACAATTAATTCACAAAGAATTAACCTTAGAAGAAATTTAATGAATCAACATATAGAAAATATATTAGGTATTTAATTAAGATAAAAAATACCAGAAGAAAATTAATTCCTTTGGTATTTTATCTATTCTTCAAAACACCCCATAACTAATTGAGAGCCATCTACAAAACCATTCCTATAATACTTCTCATTCCAATAGCAAATATAATCCATAAAATTCTCATCAAGCAGATCAAGTTGTTTCTTAACATACTTTTTATTTTGCTCAGGAACATTCTTCAAAATCCTTTCGGAAATCTCATCAAAATAAACAAAATGCTTTTTATCCTCAGCACTTAAAGTGCAACATAAAGTCTCCTCTCTAAATTCTAACCAATCTTTCAAAATATCATCATTAACTTCTCTTAAATTATTCATAATCTAAATCCTCCTAAAAATTAAAATTTTTCATTTTCAAAAAGTATCGACAAGAGCCAATTTCGTAAGAACAAACGAACCATACCCATTGGGTAAAAATTGGGTAAAATCATCTCTAAAAATGCCCTAAAAAGACACAAATGTTCTATAAATCAAAACTCTTGTAAATGCCGAAATACCAACAAAAACTCTAATTTTCACAAAACCACAAAAACCAGTCAAACCTCGCTCATAACCCGAAGGCTATCCATCAAAATAAATTTATTTTGTAAATATAAAATGATATGATATAATATAAAAAATAAAAAAAGGGGGAATTAATTATGCCAAATATATCATCAGGAATTAATATGGATTCTAATTTTCTTAATCTTAAAGCAATAGATATAAAAGAGGTACGTTCTGAAGTAAAAAAATTATTAGTAGAAGGAGAAGAAATAAGATGTGCATTTAAAACAATAAGAGATCAAGTTATTTTTACTAATAATAGAATATTTGTTGTAAATGTTAAAGGAGTAACGGGAAAGAAAATAGCATATTTTTCATACCCATATTCCAAAATACAATATTATGGAATTGAAACAGCAGGATTTTTAGATATAGATAGTGAATTAATATTGACATTTAGTAATGGTCATATATTACAATTTGATTTTAAATCTAACGTAGATATAAAAATGATAAATTCGTTAATATCAAAATACGTTTTATAATATAAATTTCTTATAAAACAAACATTTGGGAGGTGACTTAAAAATATTTATTATAGAAGATGAGCTAAAAAAATTACCAGGAAAGCCTGGCGTATATATAATGCACGACAAAGAAGATAATGTTATATATGTTGGAAAAGCAATTTCTTTAAAAAATCGTGTAAGGTCATATTTTAGAAAAACAAATAAAACAGAAAGAATAAAAAAAATGGTTTCATTAATAGACCATTTCGAGTATATTGTTGTAGATAATGAGGCAGAGGCTTTAATTTTGGAATGCAATTTAATAAAAAAGTACAAGCCAAAGTTTAATGTTCTTTTAAAGGATGACAAAACATATCCATATATAAAAATAGATGTTAAATCCGAATTTCCAAATGTATTTATAACACGTAGAATTGTAAACGATGGTTCAAAATATTTTGGTCCATATGTAAGTGCTGGAGCAGCAAAAGAAATGGTAGATTTTATAAAGAAAAAATATAAAATCCGCCAATGTAAAAACTTTAAATATAAAGATAGACCATGTTTGAATTACCATATAAAAAGATGTTCAGCACCGTGTATGGGATATATTTCAAGAGAAGATTATATGAAACAAATTAATGAAATAATAGACCTATTAGATGGAAAAACAGATAAAATATTAAAAGAACTAGATGTTCAGATGAAAGAAGCATCTGCCAAATTAGACTTTGAAAATGCAGCATATATACGAGATAAAAAACTTGCAATAGAAAGAGTAACAGAAAAACAAAAAGTTTCAAATATATCTGAAAACAATATAGATGTTATAGGTATTGCAAGAAATGAGCTTGAAATTTGTATTGAAATATTCTTTGTTAGAAACAGTAAAATGGTAGGAAGAGAGCATTATTTTTTCAAAGAGTTAAATGATATGGAAGATAGTGAAGTAATTTCCGGATTTATAAAGCAATACTATATTGGAAGAGCTGAACTTCCTAATAAAATAATGATAGGAACAGAAATTGAGGATAAAGAACTTTTGCAAGAAATGTTAGGAAAAGAAGCGGGCAGAAAAGTTGAAATAAAAGTTCCTCAAAAAGGTACAAAATTAAGATTTGTAGAAATGGCGGAAAACAATGCAAATGTAACACTAAAAAATAAAAACGAAGAAAAACAAAGCATATTATTAGAATTAAAAGAAACTTTAGGATTAGAAAAATTGCCTAGAAAAATAGAAACTTTCGACATATCAAACATTTCAGGAACAAATATTGTAGCAGGAATGTGTGTAATGCAAGATGGATATATAAAAAAGAATCTATCAAGAAGATTTAAAATAAAAACAGTATTCGGACAAGATGACCCAAAATGTATGGCAGAAGTTATAGAAAGAAGATTAAAACATTCAATGGGCGAAAATAAAAGTGGATTTGGAAATCTGCCAGATGCAATATTTGTAGATGGAGGAATAACACAAATAAGAGCAACAAGAGAAATAATAAATAAACTAGGACTAGAAGATCAAATAGCCTTATACGGAATGGTAAAAAACGATAAACACAGAACACGAGCACTTATAGATGAACAAAGAAACGAAATAAAACTATCTGAAAGATTAATGAATAAAATAACAGAATTCCAAGACTGTGTGCATGAAACAGCAATAAATTACCATAGAAAACTAAGAGAAAGCCAGCTAACAAAATCTATTTTAGATGAAATAGAAGGAATCGGAGAAGTAAAGAAGAAAAAGCTATTAAAAGAATTTGGATCAATAGAAGAAATAAAAAAAGCAAGCATAGAAGAACTAACAAAAGTCGATGGAATAACAGAAAAACTAGCACAAAAAATAAAAGAAAGGTTATAAATATGAAAAAATTAATTTACAGCTTCAAATATGCATTTGAAGGAATTATCACAGGACTAAAAAAAGAACAAAATATGAAAATACATTTTATAATAATGATACTTGTAATAATAGCAGGAATAATACTAAAAATAAGTAAAATAGAATGGATAATATGCATAATACTATTCGGAATAGTAATAGGAGCAGAAATGTTCAACACAGCAATAGAACAAACCGTAGACATAGCAATGCCAGAAAAAAACGAAAAAGCAAAAATAGCGAAAGACGTATCAGCAGGAGCAGTGCTAATAGTAGCAATAGCAAGTGCAATAATAGGATTAATAATATTTATTCCTAAAATAACAAATATAATCTAAAATTCTGAAAAACGTTGTGAAATCGGGGACGGGGTCAAAAATCACTATGAAAGATGATTTTTGACCCCGTCCCCAATTGCACCCATTTGCATTTTATACATTCAATGAACTTTCCAATGCCAATTTAATCATATTATTTAAACCGGTTTCACGTTCTTCAGCAGTTGCACTTGCTTTAGGTCCGTCAGTATCGACATTAATATCAACAACACTCATTAAACAAGATGCTTTTTTACCAAGCATTTTAGCATTATAAAATAATGCAAAAGCTTCCATTTCAGAACCAATAGGTTTTAAATCACTTGGAATCCTATCTAAAACCTTATGAACATCTGACATATATAAATCAAAACATTCAGTGCAAGCAGTTGTACCTTTAACAACAGGAATATTTATATCTTTAGAAGTTTTTTCAATAATATTATTAATTTCGTCAGATGCCTTAACTAAATGGCAATCTTCATTATTTGCATTTAAAGCATAATTACTTTCAGAAAAAACTTGCTCAGATAAAATAATATCAAAAAGTTTTAAATCTGGAGAATAACCTCCGCAAGATCCAATTCTAATAATTGTATCAACATCATAAAACTTATAAAGTTCATAAGAATAAATCCCCATACTAGGCATACCCATACCAGATGCCATAACAGTAATTCTTTTGCCTTTATAAGAACCAGTAAAAGCATAAATATTTCTAACAGAACTAACAAGTTTATAATCATCTAAAAAATTTTCTGCAATATATTTAGCACGAAGAGGATCCCCGGGCATAATAACAATATTTGCAATATCTTCTTTTTTAGCTTCATTATGTGGTGTCATAAAAAATACCTCCTAAAACGTTTTTTGTTATTATAACACAAAATGTAAAAAGTAAATATGTAAATTTTAAAAATTGAAATAGAATGAAATTTTTTTCTCGGATTTTTACTTGCAATATAAAAAATGTAATGTTATAATTTTAAACGTAGATTAAAAAAAAACCGAATTTTTGGATTTGTTTTTTTAATCTATTTTTTATTTTATAAAATAATATATGAAGGAGAAAAATTATGAACACAAAATACATATTTGTAACAGGTGGAGTTGTATCAGGATTAGGAAAAGGAATAACAGCAGCATCATTGGGAAGATTATTAAAAAATAGAGGGTATAAAGTAACAATACAAAAGCTAGATCCATACATAAATGTGGATCCAGGAACAATGAATCCATATGAACATGGAGAAGTTTTTGTGACAGATGATGGAGCTGAAACAGATTTAGATTTAGGACATTATGAAAGATTTATAGATGAAAACTTGGGCAAAAATTCAAGTGTAACAACAGGAAGAATATATTCAAATGTTATAGAAAAAGAAAGAAGAGGAGATTATTTAGGAAAAACTGTTCAAATAATTCCTCATATAACTAATGAAATAAAAGACCATATTTACAGCTTTGAAAACGAAGATATAGACATTGTAATTACCGAAATAGGTGGAACAGTTGGTGATATAGAAAGCTTGCCATTTGTAGAAGCAATAAGACAAGTTGGAGTAGAAAAAAATCCTGAAGATGTTTTATATATACATGTAACATTATTACCATATATAAACGGTTCAAATGAACTAAAATCAAAACCAACACAACACTCTGTAAAAGAATTACAAAGTTTAGGAATAAAACCACAAATATTAGTATGTAGAAGTGAAATAGATATACCAGAAAATATGAAAGAAAAAATATCTCTATTTTGCAATGTACGTAAAAGCAGTGTAATACAAAATAGAACAGTAGATTGTTTATATGCAGTACCATTAATGCTTGAAGAAGAAGGACTAGCAAGAGAAGTATGCAATTATTTAAGATTAGATAGATATGTTCCAGATAATAGAAAATGGGAACAAATGATAAACAATGTAAGAAATATAAAAGATAAAGAAGTAAAAGTAGCAATAGTAGGAAAATATGTAAAACTAGAAGATTCATATATATCTGTAATAGAAAGCCTAACACATGCAGGTTATGCAAATAATGTAAAGGTAAAAATAAATTTAGTAGATTCAGAGACAATAAATGCTCAAAATGTAGAAGAAAAACTAAAAGGATACGACGCAATAGTTGTACCAGGTGGTTTTGGAAATAGAGGAATAGAAGGAAAAATAGAAACAATAAAATATGTAAGAGAAAACAAAATTCCATTTTTAGGAATATGTTTAGGAATGCAAATGGCAGTAATAGAATATGCAAGAAATGTATTAGGAATAAAAGATGCAAACTCTGCTGAACTAGATGAGAAAACAAAAAATCCGGTAATACATATAATGGAAGACCAAAAAGACATAAAGAAAAAAGGCGGAACAATGAGACTTGGAAGTTATCCTTGTGTATTAAAAGAAGGAAGTTTAGCAAGAAAAATATATGGAACAGAAAAAATAGAAGAAAGACATAGACATAGATATGAATATAACAATAATTATAAAGAACAACTAGAAAAAGCAGGACTAATATGTTCAGGAACATCACCAGATGGAAATTTAGTAGAAATAGTAGAAATGAAAAATCATCCATACTTTATAGCAGGACAATTCCATCCAGAATTAAAATCAAGACCAAACAGACCAGCACCATTATTTGTAGGACTAATAAAAGCATGCATTAAATGAAATTGAAAGAAAAAATACTTGCAACAATAAAAAGAATAGTATAAAATATAAATAATTGTAGAGGCGGATGTTTTTAGGTCCGCCCAAAAAACAAAAGAAGGAGAAGATGAAAATGAATAAAAACGCTAAAAACGTTGTGACTGTACACACACGCACGGATGCTTTAGATAATAACAAAAATAAAAATAATATTACAACGTTTGATAAACATAAACCAAACATTGTAGGGGTCGGCGTACCTAAAGGTATAACGGATTTGTATTCTCACGTACG
>CAJKKA010000034.1 GCA_905200315.1 uncultured Clostridium sp. | reverse complement strand
ATTAGAAATGTGAAAAATAGAGGACTTTATAAAGATTATGATCTGTTAATGTACTATATCAAAGTGCTATAATATTTTTAAAATATAAAATACGAGAAATAAAAAAAGAGGGGCTTATGGAGGAAAATAATAAATTAATAATAAATTCAAAACAAAGTAATTTACTAAATGAATTGAAAAAGAACTTAAAAGAATGTGAACGATTTTATTTTAGTGTGGCATTTATAAGTTTTAGTGGGTTGCAACTATTACTAGACACATTGAAAGAATTAGAATCAAGGGACATAAAAGGAAAGATAATAACAACTACTTATTTGAATTTCACTGAACCAAAAGCATTAGAAAAATTACAAGAATTTGAAAATATAGATTTAAAAGTATTTATAGCTAATAAGGAAATTGGATTCCACACAAAGGCATATATATTTGAAAATAAGGATAACTACAAGATAATAATAGGTTCATCAAATATAACTCAAAGTGCATTAAAAAGTAATATAGAATGGAATGTTCGAATAATTTCAAAAGATGATGCACCGTTTATAAAAGATGTATTAAAAGAATACAATAATTTATGGAATATGAGTTCTGAATTAAGTGATGAAGTATTGCAAAAATATATGTTGTTTTTAAATGAAATAAAAAAGATGGAAGTTAAAAGACAGCTAGTATTTGAAAGTTTTCAAACTGTACAGCCGAATAAAATGCAAGTAAGAGCTATGGAAAACTTAAATAGATTAAGAGAACATGGTGAAAACAAGGCATTGGTAATTGCAGCTACGGGAACAGGAAAGACTTATATGTCTGCCTTTGATGTAAGACAATTTAATCCTAAAAGAATGTTATTTGTTGTTCATAGAGAGGAAATTTTGAAAAAGGCAAAAGAGACATTCGATAAGGTTTTAAAAGGAAGAAATATAAAAACAGGTTTATTTACAGGAAATAAAAAAGAATATGATTCAGATTATTTGTTTGCAACAATTCAAACTATGAATAGATATTATGAAGAATTTGATAGAGATTATTTCGATTATATTATAATTGATGAAGCTCACCACGCTGCAAGTAATTCATATTTAAATATAATGAATTATTTCACACCACAATTTACACTTGGGATGACTGCAACACCTGAAAGGGGAGATAGCTTGAGTGTATTCGATTTGTTTGACAATAACGTAGCACTTGAAGTTAGATTATATGAAGCATTAGAAGATGATTTAGTTATACCATTTCATTATTTTGGAATAACTGATATCCAAGGTGTGGATTTAGAAAATGTAAATTTAGATGATATATCAGAAGTAGCAAATCGACTTATGGTCAATAGAAGGGTTGATTTTATAATTGATAAAATGAACTTTTATGGACATGATGGTAAGTTTAGAAAAGTATTAGGATTTTGTGCAAATATAGAACATGCTAAGTATATGGCAGATGAGTTTAATAAAAGAAAAATAAAGAGTGTTGCACTTAGTGGCAATGATTCGGTTGAGAAAAGACAAGAATACATAAAAAAATTAGAAAGTGATAAAGATGATTTGCAGGTTATATTTACAGTAGATATTTTTAATGAAGGTGTTGATATACCGAAAATAAATACGGTTTTGATGCTTAGACCTACAAATTCACCTATAATTTTTATTCAACAATTAGGTAGAGGACTTCGTAAAAGTGAAAATAAAGAATTTTTAACAGTACTTGATTTTATTGGAAATCACAATAAAACTTTCTTAATTCCAATCGCATTAAGTGGTGCAAGATATTATGATAAAGATAGTTTAAAAGTAGCTGTGGCGACTGATTTTATAGATGTACCTGGATGTACAAATATTCAGATTGATGAAATTTCAAAGGAAAGAATATTATCACAAATAGAAAGAGAGAATTTCAGAGAACTTAAATATTTGAGAGATGAATATAATCAATTTAAAAGTTTATGTGGAGGAAAAATTCCATATATGTTATTGGATTATATAAAATACGACGGTGCACCAGATCCTATAAAGTTTATTGATAAGGAAAAGACTTATTTAAACTTTGTTGCAAAGACTGAAAAAGACGATGAATTGAAAGCTTTATTATTAAATAATTCATTTGAAAAGATATTAAAAGAGTTAAATGGAAATTTACCATTAAAGAGAATTAACGAGTTTGCCATTTTAAAATACTTATTAAACAATAAATCAATTTCTATAGAAAAGGCAAATAGTGAAATCTTAAAGTACATAGAAAAAATAGATGAAGATAGTGTAAAACATGCTTTTGAATGTTTGAATCATCAATACTGGGATTCATCTATGATTAAACAAAGAATAAAAATGGTTGAATATAAAGATGGAATATTGTTTAGAAGCAATGAATTTGAAGAGGTTATAAATAATAAAGAGTATCTAAAATATATAGAAGATGCTATGAATTATGGAATACTGAGATATAAAAATGAATTTAAAGAAGAGTATTATGGAATGCCATTCTTAAAACTATATGAACAATATAAGATGGTGGATATTGCTTTATTATCAAATTATAGAAAGATACATTCAGCATTTAGGGGTAGTGGTCTTTTAACAAATAAAAATGATTATTTTCTATTTATAGACCTTCACAAAGAAGAAGGTATAGAAGAAAGAATTAATTATAAAGATAAATTCTTAGATAGAACATACTTCCAATGGCAAAGTCCAAACTCAACAACACAAAGTAGTGACAGAGGAAAGAACTTAATAAATAATAAAGATAGAAAGATAAGCCTTCATTTGTTTGTTAGAAAGTATAAAGAAATAGATAAAAAAGTACAACCATATATTTATATAGGAAAAGGTGATACTGTAGAATATGAGGGGGAAAAACCAATAACTATGAAAATTAAACTACATAATGATGTTCCAAGCAAAATATACAGAGAGTTTATTGAAAAAGTATAAAAAACTTTCACAAAAAATGAAAAAATAAATATACTATAAAGTGAAACAAAATTATCATTTAATGATAATAAGATAATTACAAATTAAATAATTATTAATATAAAATAAATAGGAAATCCTCCCTAGCGGGCAAGCCACGAGGGAGGATTTTTTTAAATAAATAAAAGGTCTAAGTGACCACAAATAAGGTCTAAATGTTTATTAGGTTGTGACCAAAATGTTTCTTTTGTAGCACAAATCTTGTCGGCTAGACATATAATCCAAGCCTCTTTTGATGTTGGAGGGATTGGATTTAGAGGAAACATATGGTGCAAAATAATGTCTCTTTCTTTTTTATTAAGTTCTAAATCTTGACAGGCATTTTCAAAAGCAATTTTTGGATGTGTAAATCCATGGAATTTGGCTGGTTTATTTTTATCATGCCAATCATATAAAAAATAATCATGAAGTAAAGCCCCTCTTATAAGAGATCTTTTATCTACATTCAAATTAAATTTATTTGCAATTCGACAACTCATATAAGCTACGAATATACAGTGTTGATACACACTTACATCACCATGTTGAATAAATTTCTTAGTCATTGAAAAACGAGATTTAGTGTGTAACTCGTTCATTACCTCTGAAAAATCTTCAAGAAATTCTGGAATTCTTTTCATTTTAATCATCTCTCTTTATATAAAACTCCACTATATATTATGTACTGTGTATACTCTTATTATAGGCAAAAATCTAATAATTTACAATTTAACTTACAATTATGTATGTTAATCTTAAGTAAAATGTAAGATTTTGTACTTTTTGCAATGTGATATTCATAAAAAATGAATAATTTTATTGAATTTTCGTAAAATTGCATAAATAAATCCGTTAGAAATCTAAAAAAAATATTATTATGCATAATATAGTGCTATAATATATTTATACAAAATACATAATCATAGAGAAAAGAAGGGATTAATATGCAAAACGCAGTATTTAACATTACTGAAAGAACTGAAAAAGGTAAAAAAGTAAGAATGAAAGGCGAAGTACCTGCTATAATGTATGGTCAATCATTGGAAAAACCAATTCCTTGTCAAATAACTAAAAGAGAGTTAATAGATTTATTGGCATCAGACAGCTCAGTTTTATCATTAAAATTAAATGACAAAGTTGAAAATTGTGTATTAAAAGAAGTGCAAAGGGACGCATTTGGAAACATAGTACATTTAGATTTCCAATACGTTAAAAAAGGCGACAGTGTTAAATTAAAAGTGCCAGTAAGATTTGCTGGTACAGAATCATTAGACGCTAGAAGATTATTATTAGACGATATTGTAACAGAAGTTCAATTACAAGGTAATCCTAGCGAAATGCCTGAACATATAGAAGTAAATGTTGAAGGTTTAGAACATGGTGCCCAAATCCTTGCAAAAGATTTAGTAATTCCTGAAACATTAAAAATGGACTTAGATCCAGAAACTGTAGTTGCTAGAATAGGTTCATTAAAATCTGAAGTAGCAATTGATGAAGACGAAGATGAAGAAGCAACTGAATAATAAAAATGACAGTTTGTACAATTTGGTATATACCGAATAAATATATTTTAAAATAAATATTCTAACAAAGATATTACTGGATAAAATTCCAGTAATATTTTTTTGTGCAAAATTTTGGACTTTATTAAATAGATTTATATTTTATGATGTGGGTATATAAAAGATGTATATAAAAAGATAGATGGTATCAGGAAAAATATGTATATTATATATTTGAAATAGATAAAATTTGATACAATTAAGATATTTTAATATAGAAATACGGAGGATGATTATGGACAATTCAAGATTTATTAAGATGATAAATATAAATCCGGCTCTTATAGAAAATATAGAAAATCCAACAGATGAGATGAAACTATTAGCCATTAAAAAAAATGGGTTAATGATTAGATATATAGAAAATCCAACAAAAGAAATGCAAGAGATAGCAGTTAGAAAAAATGCAAAAGCAATTGAATACATAGAAAATCCGAGTGAAGATATAATGTGTGAAGTGGTAAAAAATAGTTGGAGTGCTTTAGATTATATAAAAGATCCAACAGATAAGGTAATAAAAAAAGCGATTGAAAATTCTGGTTGGGCGATACAATATGTAAAAAATCCAAGTGAAGAGTTACAGTTAATGGCTGTTAAAAAAAATTATGATGCAATAAAATATATCGAAAATCCATCAGAAAAAATTCAGGTGGAAGCTATTAATATAAATTATGATGCACTTAGATATATAAAAAATCCAACTGTAAATGTTGAAATTCAAGCAATAAAAAAGGATGAACGAGCTATAAACTTTATAGATGATATAAATGATGAAAAGCTTATGGAATTTTTAAAACAAAATATATTAGTTGTGAAATATATTTATAAAAAAATTAGTGTTGATAATATAAAAAATGCAATAAAAGAAGCTATATCTAAAGAAGATATTGATGAAAAATATATAAGAGATTTTTTAAATTGCAGCATAATAGACAGAAATAGCAACGAAATAAATTTAGATAAAATTATGTTTATATATAAATATGGAAGTAAAAAAGCAAAACAAATAGCGGTTGATGAAAAGTTAAAGATGATGTAAATTGCGTTAAATACAGATTATAAAGATAGAAAAATAAGATAAATAGATTAAAGTTTGAAATAGATTATAAATAAAATAGTTTAGGAGAAATATCATGAATTTTTTAGATACATTTAGAAGTATTGAGTTAATATTAGCTACTGGAGAAGTACCATTAGTAGTAGGTGAAAGTGGAATCGGTAAGACGGCTTTGGCAAATAAAGTTGCAAGAGACAATGGATGGAAGTTAGTTGTAATAGATGGAAACCTGTTAAAAGAAGGAGAAATCGGAGGACTTCCAACAGTTGAATCTTATATAGCTATGGATACTGCAGGGCATAAAATAGAAAAGAA
Organism: uncultured Clostridium sp.; assembly: GCA_905200315.1. Next base: position 8,374 of record CAJKKA010000034.1, on the reverse strand, counting down.
GACGACTGTTTATGCAGTTCACACAAAGCTTAGAGAAATAGATATGGAAATTGAAAAAGGAAACAATGTACTTTTATTTATAGATGAGTTAAACCGTTGTGAACATGCTGTTCAGCAAGAACTTATGAACCTTATATTAAATAGAGAAATCAACGGATACAAGTTAAACAAAGATGTAAAAATATTAGCTGCGATGAACCCATCTAATGAATATGGGGCAGAGCTTGATTATCAAGTTGTCGACATGGACCCAGCACAAGAAAACAGATTTGTGTGGCTTAACATGGAATCAGATCACAATGAATGGATAAAATGGGCGATGAATAATGGAATAGAGCAAAAAGTAGTTGAGTTTATCTCTACTTTCCCAGAATATTTACACAAAGTAAACGATGGAGATATAAATGCAACACCAAGAAGTTTCGAGAGAATTTCTAAAAGTTATACAGTTTATAAAGAAAAACAAGATTCTATACCTAAATCAGTATTTTTAAATGTTGTTAAAGGAAATGTTGGAAGTGTTATAGCACAAGAATTTGTGAGTTTTATAAATTCTGATGCAAAACCTATAATAAGCTACAATGATGTGTTTAGTGGTGAAGACTTAAGCGAAAAAGTTATAGAGCAAACAAAAAATGAAAATCACACTAGACTTTATATCAGTGCGATGAATATATTAAGATGTTTAGAATCTGACATACAAAATGATAAATTAAATTCACTAGGATTTAATTATATAGCTAGATTAGTAGAGTTTTTAAAACTATATCCAGTTGATTTAATGATTGGAATTATGAAGGATATTAAAAATAGTTATGAAGATATATACAAAATAGCTATCGAAAATGAGGAATTTGTAGATTTATATTTTCAATCTTATAGCTTAATAAGGGGATAATAAATGGAAACTTATTTTAATAAACAGAAAGACGAACTTTACAATAAAGCTATCGAACTTGTTGAAAATGCTACACAAGTTAGACTTGAAAGTGAAGATAAGGATATTGAAATAGAAGTTACAGATGATTTCAAAAGAGATTTCTTTTCGCTTATAGATAAGGTCAATTTTAATCTAATGGAAGATGAAGAAAACTTCTATGGCTACTTTTTATTCCAAATGAATAGAGATATAAAATTTGATATGAGTAGCCCAAGTGGAGTAAATTTCAAAGGAGCGAAGTATGTAATATATTTTAACCCGCTTTTATTTTTAAAACTAGATATTAAGCAAATGGAGACTACAATAAAACATGAAATACTGCATGTGATTTCACTTCATTTAGTCAGAGCAAAAGAATTAAAAGATACTGGTAAATACAGTACTTTGGCGATAAATTTAGCGATGGATGTAGTTGTAAACCAATATTTAAATTATCTTCCACCATATTCGGCGACTTTAGAATGGGTAAATGTAAATTACAATCTCAAGCTTGAGCCTTATCAAACTTTTGAATATTATTTAAAAAAAATCCAGATAGAGCTTGATTTGCAAGAAGAAAACGAAGACGGAGAAGAACACGATACAAATATATCAGATGAAGAAGATTTACAAAATAATGAACAAGAAAATATGAATTTTAAAGATGAGTACAATCAAGAGATGACTCACGCCCTTTGGGAAGAGTCAGACGATATAGACGAAAAAACAATGTCGGAGTTTACACAGAAATTTGTATCTCTTGCTCAAAAAGGTAAAAATCCAGATTATTTAGAAGGTCTTATATCAAGTTTAAAAAGTAAAAATGGAGAGCTGCCATGGAACTTATATCTTAAAAAGATAATGGGCACAATAGAGGCAAATAAGAAAAAGACTATTACAAGAAGAAGTAGAAGACAACCAAACAGGCTAGATTTAAGAGGAGAACTTAGAAACCATAAAGCCGAAATTGCAGTTGCGATCGACATAAGTGGAAGTATAAGTGATGAAGAATTTAAACAAGCAATTAAAGAAGTTTTATCAATAGTCAAAAACCATAACCACGAAATAACTATTATAGAATGTGATAGAGAAATAAAAAGAGCGTATAAAGTCAAAAAATTAAAAGACGTTCAAGATAGGATTTCAACTGGCGGAGGAACTGAGTTTAGCCCAGTTTTTGAATACTTAAACAACAACAAAATCAAAAAATACAATATGTTGATTTACTTCACAGACGGCAAAGGCGAGACTGAACTAAAAGTAAAACCAAAAGGGTATAAAGTTCTTTGGGTTATTTCAGGCAAAGGAGATAAAATATCGCTTAAAAATCCATATGGAGCAGTCAAAAAACTTAGCAAAGTCGAAGAAAAAAATAAAGGAAATATGCTGGATTTAAAAGATGTTATGTACGACGGTTATTCTATGAATAATCAACAGCCTATTTTATAGGAATTATAAAAAACTATGTGATAATTTCACATAGTTTTTTATTTTGCACAAATACTAAATATAATAAAAAATGATTAATGGAGACAAAATGAATAATGCAGAACTAATAATAACACTTACATTAATAAAAGGATTGGGGCGAAAAACTATAAATAAAATAATAAGACAAGGTGTATTAAATAGTTTAGAAACTAGTGAAACGATAGACTATTTAAAAAATATAAATTTAAAAATAAAAGGAATTATAACTAAAGATGAATTAAAATATGCAAATGAGATTGCAAAAAGGACAATAGAAATTTGTGATAAAGAAGATATAAAAATATCGACTTTATTAGACGAAGATTTTCCTCAAAAACTAAAAAATATAGATGATAATCCAGTAATTATATACTCTAAAGGGGATTATAATAATTTAAATTATAAGGGAGTAGCTATTATAGGTAGCAGAAATCCAAGTTTGCATGGTGTGAATATTTCTTATAAAATTTCATCTATACTATCACAAAAAAACTATACTATAGTTAGTGGACTTGCGAATGGATGTGATACTTTTGCCCATTTAGGAGCATTAGATACTTATGGTAAGACAATTGCAGTTATGCCTTGTGGATTAGATATGGTTTATCCAAATAATAATCGTGATTTATTTAAACGAATAATAAATAATAACGGTTGTGTTATAAGTGAGTACCCACCAAGTCAAACTGTATCAAAACACAGATTAATCGAAAGGGACAGGTTACAAAGTGCTCTTAGTGAAGGCATAATTGTAATTGAAACAACTGAAAATGGTGGAAGCTTACATACTGTAAATTATGCATTTGATCAAAATAAGATTGTATCTTGTTATAAACATAATAAAAATTATTCAAATCTAAAGACAGTAAAGGGAAATATAAAATTACTGCAAAATGACGAAGTTATACCGATTTATGATACAAAATCACTAAATGAATTTTTAAAAAAAGTAGATAATTTTTATAAATATCAAAATACAAATCAAAAGTTACAAATATATGAAAATACTCAACAAATTAAATTTAAATTTCTAAATTAAAATAAACAGACTATTAATATTTAAATGAGTAAAAACTTTTTAATTTATGAAAAGCTATCAATTTTATTAGATATTTTATGTTAAAAATTATTTATTCCAAAATTTGAAGTATATATAACCATACTATTTGTAAATAATATAACTAGAATACTTTATTCTAAATAAATACAGTTATTTAAATCGCTTGCCTTAAATAGCTGTAGCCGGTATAAGGAGGGCTATTATGCATAATAAAAAATGTAGCAATAACTGTCAAGGATGTCAATGTCATAAGGGGAAAGATCCAAAAGTAAAACGCCATGAACATGAAGATTTTGAAAAAAAATCTGAAATGAACAATAGCTGGATTTCAGCTATAAAACAAGATCCATCTACAGACGAGCAATCTCATGTACAATTAAACTACAGACAATATAAGTAAAATAGCCAACTTTGCACCAAATTTACTATAATAATCAATTAAATTTTACTCAGAAAAAATGCCAAATTCATCTGTTTGGCATTTTTTTGTGTGATAAAAAGTTTATGTTAAAAGTTTATATGAAATGTTAGAAAAATGTAAAATATATCAACAGTAAAAAAATATCTGCTAAGATATATAATAAGATATATTACTATGTAATATATTTAATAAAAATTGAAAGGGGAATAAAATAAAAATGGAAGCAAAAAGTCACTCGAAAAACAGAAAAACTATAGGAGATGAACCTCCATCGCTCCAGAAAACTAAGGAGTATGAAAATAAAATAAAAATTGATGATTCCAATTGGTACAAGATAAGTACAACAGAAACGTTAAAAAGGCTTGACTCTAATAAAGAATTGGGATTAAAAGAAGAGGAGATATCTTTAAGACATATCAAATACGGTAAAAATAATTTGACTGAAACTAAAAAGCAGAGCAAACTAGTTAGGTTTTTAAAACAATTCAACAACAGTGTAATCTATATTTTATTAGTAGCAGGGATACTAACTTTATCAATGCATCATATTTCAGATACAATCGTGATAGGAATAGTTGTTCTTGTAAATGCTTTAATCGGCTATATTCAAGAAAATAAGGCTGAAAATGAAATATCAAAAATTAAGCAGATGCTAGTTATAAGAACGACTGTTATAAGAAATGGCGAGAGATTTGATGTTGATGCAAGTGAATTGGTTCCTGGAGACATTGTATATTTAGAAGCTGGAGATAATGTACCAGCAGATATCAGAATTTTGGAAGCGAATAATTTGAAAATCCAAGAGTCAGTTTTAACAGGTGAGGCAGATTCAGTACAAAAAGATGAAAAGACTCTTATTGGAAAAGTTGCAACATCTGATCAGACTAATATGGCATTTGCATCTACAAGTGTTACAAATGGAGATATGATTGGGGTTGTGGTTGCGACTGGAGATTATACTGAAATAGGCAAAATAAATCAAAGCATAAATAATGTAAAACAGCAAAAAACACCTCTAATAATTTCAATAAATAATTTAGGAAAATATATATCATATGCAATAGTTCTGACTGCGATTTTATTATTTATATTTGGAGTTTTATTTGACATATATGAAATTCCTGTTCTTTTATTATCAGTTGTAACTATGGTTGTCGGTTCAATTCCAGAAGGACTGCCAGCTATAACATCTGTAATACTTGCAATAGGTGTTCAAAATATGGCAAAGAAAAATTCTATAGTAAAAAATCTCCCATCAGTAGAAACTTTAGGTTCAGTAAATATTATAGGTACAGATAAAACAGGAACTCTAACTAAAAATGAAATGACAATCAAAGATATAATAACAGAAAATGATAGATATATAGTAACTGGAGATGGATACTCACCAGATGGAGAAATAAAAAAGGTGGAAGGTAGAGAAGATTTATTAAATAATAAATCTAATAGCAAACTATATATTGAAGGTGACTTAAAAAAATTAATATTAATAGGTGCATTGGCAAATGATGCAACTTTAAATCAAGAAAATGGAAAGTGGAGTATAAATGGTGAGCCAACAGATGGCTGCTTTTTAACACTTTGTAAAAAAGCAGATTTAGATACATCTGATTTTGTTGAAATTGACAAGATACCTTTTGATTCTGACTTTAAATATATGGCAAAAATAGTTGATTTAGACGAAAGTAGATATTTAGTTGTAAAAGGTGCACCAGACAGCTTGATGGATATAATTTTAAATTCCAACAGTGAATTTAATCAGATATATTGGAAAAAGAAAATGACATGGTTGGCAAAACAAGGCAAACGTGTTGTAGCAGTTGCTTATAAAAAAATATCTAAAGACATAAATGAAATTGAGCATAATTTATTAGAAAAAGACTTACAATTAGTAGGTTTAGTTGGGATTATGGATCCACCAAAAGAAGAAGTTATCGATGCGATTTTACAGGCTCGAAATGCAGGTGTAAAAATTAAGATGATAACAGGTGACCACCCAGAGACAGCAGCAGAAATAGCAAGAAGAATTCAATTATCCGATGATAATAATGTTATAACAGGGCCACAACTAGACAAATTGACAGATGACGAGTTAAAATTTATAATCCAAGATTACGATATATTTGCAAGGGCAACACCAGAGAATAAACTTCGAATAGTAAAGGCATATCAAGCTAACAACTTAGTTACAGCGATGACTGGTGATGGGGTTAACGATGCCCCTGCATTAAAACAAGCAGATATAGGTATTTCAATGGGAATTAAGGGAACAGATGTGGCTAAAGAATCATCAGATATGGTACTTGCAGATGATAATTTCTCGACAATAGTAGATGCAATTAAAGAAGGACGACGAGTATATGACAATATCAAAAAGACTATAAAATTCTTGTTGCCAACGAGTATAGCAGAAGGTTTGATTGTTTTAATAAGTATAATCTTAAACAATCCGTTGCCTTTAGAGCCTGTTCAACTTCTGTGGATAAACATGGTATCAGCAGTAACTATATCATTTGCATTTGTGTTTGAACCAGCTGAAAGTAATATAATGAGCAAAAATCCTCGTCATAAAAATGAAAACATAATAAAAAAACAAGATACAGTTAGAATTTTATATGTGGCTATGTTAATAGCAAGCTTAGGTTTAGGTGTAAATCAACATTTATTATCAGTGGGAGTTAATCACAATATAGCGAGCACAGTGACACTTAATATAATTGTATTTTGTAAAATATTTTATTTGTTTAATATAAGAAATGATAGCAGTGCGATTTCAAAAAATTTCTTTACAAACAAAATAGCTTTTTTAGTTGTGGGAATACTTATAGCTTTACAAATGTGCATAACTTATATTCCACAAATGCATAGCATATTTAGAACGACATCAGTTGAAATGCAAAACTGGTTATATCCTCTATATTGTGGATTTATAGTATTCTCAATTGTGGAAATCGAAAAGATTTTGAGTTTTAAATTAAGAAAGATTAGATAGATTTTGTAATCTTTAAATTTTAATTTACAATACTTAAATTAAAAATTTATATACATTACAACAAAAAACTATGTGGGATAACTACATAGTTTTTTTATTTTCTATAATAAGATATAATATATAGAAGTGTAAAAATTTATATTTTCAAGATTAATATATAATAAGGAAAAAATTAAAGAGAGGTGAGATTTTGCAAGGAATACTTAAAATTAAAGATGAAGACAAATTATTTTACAAAACTTTAGTTATGCTATGTATTCCAATCATAATTCAAAACTTAATATCAACTTTAGTAAATATGGTTGATACAGTAATGGTTGGAAGTTTAGGAGAAGTATCTGTAGCATCAATAGGGATAGCAAACCAATATTTCTTTTTATTTAATATGGCATTATCAGGAATTATAGGTGGAGCTGGTATTTTTATGGCTCAGTTTTATGGAAAGGGAGATAAGGACAGTATAAAGAAAATTACAGGGCTTAGTGTTATAGCAGCATTAATTTTAGGATTATTATTCTTTATATTAGCAGTATTTTTCCCAAATGTAATAATTCACTTTTTCTCTCATGACCCATTAGTTGTGAAAGAAGCGAGATCATACTTTTTAGTTATAGGGTTCTGTTATCCAATTATGGCAATTAGTTATATTTTTAGTATGGGATCTAGAAGTGTTAGAAATCCTCGTTTAGGGATGGTATGTAGCTCTATATCTCTTGTTATAAATATAATTTTAAATTATGTTTTCATATTTGGACATTTTGGTGCGCCAGCATTAGGTGTAAAAGGTGCTGCTGTTGCAACAGTTGTAGCTAGAATAGTTGAGTTTATATTATTAATATCATATGTATACTTTATAAAAGAAGATTATGAACTTAGATTTGGAATTAAGGACATAAAGGGAATTACCAAAGAGCTTGCAACAACTGTAATTAAGAAAAGTACGCCAGTATTTTTAAATGATACAATTTGGGCATTTGGTAGTGTACTTTATTCAGTTGCTTATGCGACAGCTGGTACATCAGCTATAGCAGCGAGTCAAATTGCAAGTACAACAGGAAATTTCTTTATAATGACTGCTGTCTGTATAGCGATTGGTTCATCAATAATGATGGGGAACGAATTGGGTGCAAATAATATAGATACAGCAGTAAGATATTCTAAAAAATTCTCTGTACTTGTTACTATAGCAGGACTTATTTTTGGAATACTATTAATAAGTACAACGCCATTATTATTAAAAATGTTCAGCGTATCAGACAGTTTAGCTCCAGACATCATAAAAATATTTAAGATAATGGGAGTTTTAATGGCGCTTAGAACATTCAATACATTTATAGTAATAGGTGTTATGAGAAGTGGTGGAGATACTAAATACTCATTATTTTTAGAAATGGGATGTATGTGGTTAGTTTCACTTCCAATAACATTCTTCGCAGCTTACAAAGGAGTGCCAATTTATATTTTAGTTGCACTTACTTATACTGAAGAAGTTGCAAAATTCATATTCGGAGT
>CAJKKA010000033.1 GCA_905200315.1 uncultured Clostridium sp. | reverse complement strand
CAACTAAGAACGGAGACAGAATGAAAATTTATTTTTCCAATACTGGATGTGGAATGGAATATGCCAACTACAACCGGTTATTAAAAGCAACTAATTCAACTAGAGCTCTACATTTTGTAGATGCAGATGTAGTTATTGTACATTTTTGTGGAATGAGTAGTGATTCTTTCAAAGATATTATGCCATCAATGTCAATTCTTGAAGGAATGAAAGATAATTCAAAAATTGTAGGAGATGTTAAAGTTTATGTTGGCGGATGTGCAGCAGAAGTAGTAAACTTTAAGAAAATGTTTCCATTTATAGATGGAACTTTTCGTAGAGGGCATTTAATTGATGATCTATCCAAGTATTTTGGATATGATCCAGATGACTTCAGAGATATTCCTAGTTCATATGGCAATGTAATTACAATTTCCAGAGGATGCAATCGACATTGTGGGTTCTGCAAAAAAGCTTATATGAATATGTCGTTGTCAAGCAGACCGATACAACTTGTTTTGCAAGATGTGAATGAGGTAATAAGCAATGGCTACAGGAGTATAATGTTAATTGCAGAAAATTCCACTGAATATGGAATGGACTTGCCTGAACAACCTAAATTGATTGACCTACTTCAAAAAATTGAAGAAGTGGAAGAAATTCATCAAATAACATTAACTGGACTATGTATTGATGAATTGGTTTTGGATTCTGAACTTATTGAATATATAAAGAATTCAGCCAAAATATCACAAGTCCAAGTTGAAATTCAATCATTAGATCCTCTGGTTCGGCGTCAAATGAGACTTACAAGTACAACTGAACAGGTTTTATGGGTTATGAAAGAATTTTCTGGAAAATCAATAATTTCTAATATTATGATTGGTTATCCAGGAGAAACAACGGAAGGATTTAATAAAGAAATAGAAGTGATAAAGGAAAACAATCTATATTTTGTACAAGTTAATAAGTATGATGATACTCCAAGAATGTACGCCAACTCTTTAGCACAAATTCCTGAAAATCTGGTCTCAATCCGTTTGAGGGAACTTATGCTTGCTGTTCAAAAATTGAGAAAGCAACAATTCATTATGATGAAAAATCATACATATAAAGCAATTATGCAAGAAAATGGTAAGCTTTGTTTAATTAATTTTTATGCAGTTGTGGAGTGTTCAAATTCCAAAGGTATCTCTATAGATGAAATTGTTGATGTGGAAATTACAGAAATCCAAAATACTGATTTGATGGATCCTTTACAAAGTTTTCTTCTTAAAGGGAGAGTGAAAAGATGAATGAATTTGAAAAAATAGTAACAAGTGTAAATGTACCAGAAAGACCTGATAAAATGTTTGCTGGAGCCCTCGTATTTTCAGGTGAGATGAAGAAAAAAAATGAAAATAATAATGAAACATTAACATTATTATCTAAAATGGTTATAGATTTTTTTAAGTCTAAAAAAACAGAAGTATCTAGAAGTGCATTTACCAAGCCACTTAATCGCAAGCAAAGGCGAAAATTAAAAAAAAGAAAATAAATTAATCTGTTTCTTGTGGAGGGGAACTTGCTTTTTAAGTTCTCCTCATTATTTTTTAGAATATTTTAATGCTATATTTTTATTCAATATTTATTTAATTTTATTATAATTTTACATTTTAATTCTACATCTATTTTTCTATTCTTTCTTTTGTTCATTTTCTTATTCTCTTTAGGCTTAACTTTTCTAAATTCATTTGTTGCAATTTATTTATTTCATCTGTAATTTGCTATCATCTTGCTTTTCTTTAAAAGCAAGTCTGTGTTCCATATCTTTTGCTGATATTTCCGTAATTCTTTTTTCTTCAGTTGGCCATTCATTTAATTCTGCCATTAAATTATCATCTTTTAATACAAAAAAAGTGCTAAAGAGCATTTCTTTGCTAACTAACACTAAAATTTTATAATCTATTATTATAATAAACAAAAAATTGGTATTAGTTATTACTAATACCAATTTTTTTACAAATGTAGTTAACGTATATAATCATTGACGCAAAATCAAAGATTTTTCCAATGATTTATATTCACTTTTTGCTTTCGTGAACTTCAGTATTATAAATACTTTTATGTGGTTGGACGAAAACGCATTATGGAGCCATTAGGCAGAATCGAACTGCCGACCTACAGGTTACGAATCTGTTGCTCTACCAACTGAGCTATAATGGCGTTTGCTTTATAAATTATATTTTAATGTATAAATATTGTCAAGAAATTTTGACTATTTTTGATATATGTGATAAAATACCTAAGCAAATTAAAATGTTGATTAGGAGGAGAAAATGGGCTTTTTTGATAAATTAAAACAAGGGTTAAATAAAACAAAAACATCAATAGATGATAAAATAAATAACGTTTTTAGTAATTTTAGAAAAGTTGATGAAGAATTATTAGAAGAGTTGGAAGAGGCTCTTATAATGTCAGATATAGGAATGGAAACTTCAGTTCAAATTATAGATAATTTGCGTACTAGAGCTAAAAAAGAAAAAATAGAAGATGAAGAAGATATAAAAAAAGCATTAAGAGAAGAAATGGAAAGTATGCTTAGCGAATTAGACAATAGTTTAAATATTGAAACAACACCTTCTGTTATTTTAGTTGTAGGAGTAAATGGTGTTGGAAAAACAACATCAATAGGAAAAATTGCAAATAAATTGCAAAAACAAGGTAAAAAAGTTATGCTTGCAGCAGCAGATACTTTTAGAGCAGCAGCAGTTGAACAATTAGAAATTTGGGCAAATAGAGTTGGTTGTGATATAGTAAAAAAAGAGGAGGGAGCAGACCCTGCATCTGTAGTTTTTGATGCAATAAAACAGGCAAAAGCAAATAATGTAGATGTATTAATTTGCGATACTGCAGGAAGATTACATAATAAAAAGAACCTAATGGATGAGTTATCTAAAATAAATAAAATAATAGATAGAGAATTGCCAAATTCATCAAAAGAAACATTACTTGTAATAGATGGAACAACAGGACAAAACGCTATTTCACAAACAAAGGCATTTAAAGAAATAGTTAATATTACAGGAATAGTTCTTACAAAATTGGATGGAACTGCTAAAGGTGGAGTTGTTATAGGAATATCCAATGAAAATAAAATACCAGTAAAATTTATTGGTGTAGGTGAACAAATAGATGATATGGAAGAATTTAATGCAGAAGAATTTATAAAAGCAATTATATAAAAAAATGGAGGTAGTAAAGTGGAAGAAAAAAATGTTCAAGATAACAAAAAACAAGAACAAAAAGCCTCACCAAAGAAAAAAACAAGAACAAAATTGGTATTGTTGTTTTTTATATTAACAGCAATTATAGGATATATATGCTTTAGAGGGAGCTATTTAGAAACACTTGAATTAGGAGAAAATTATTTATCTGTATATTGGAATAATATTAAATATAAAACAACAATTTTTATTGTAGAATTTGTAATTTTATTTATTGCAATAATATTTGCAAATAAAAGTATAAAAAAAGGATTAAAAGCGTTTTTTGAAAATGAAAAAAAGCAAATGCCAAAATTGCCAAGTAAATCAATCGCTTTTATACTATCAATAATTACATCTGCAATTACATTTAACCCAATAAGCAAAAAAATAATGCTTATGATAAATAGTGCAAGCTTTGGTATTACAGATCCTATTTTTAAATTAGATATTGGTTATTATGTATTTCAAAAACCAGTAATAGAAATGCTAATTTTTTCATTTATAATATTAAATATTGGACTTGTAGCATATACAGTTATTTATTATTTAATAGTATTTAATAAATTTTTTGATGGTGTAGATAGACAAACTTTAAAGCAAAGTAGACTAATAAATCAGTTACTAAATTATTTAAAAATAATTATAGTAGCATTTTCTATTTTCGTTATTTTTAAAGCACAAAATATTTTATTCGAAAAATTTTTAACCTTAGATGATAAAAATTCAACAGCTTTGTATGGAGCTGGATTTACAGATGTATTTATAAAATTTGGTGGTTACGTAATATTAGCAATTGTTATGATTGTTAGTGTGTTTAAAGCAATAAAATATTTTAAACAAAAAGATACCAAAAAAGTTATAAAATCACTTGTAGTTGTTCCAGGTTACTTGGTATGTTTAGCCTTTGTAATGCTTGCAACACAGCTTATATTTGTAAAACCAAGTGAACTTGAAAAGGAAAAGAAAAATATTGCATATAATATAGAAGCAACAAAAAATGCATATGGATTAAACATATCGGAGCAAAATATAGAAGACTCAGGAACTATAAGTTTAGAACAAATAACAAATAACCAAAATGTTATAAACAATATTGCAATTGAAGACGAGAATACAACACTTACAACATTAACAGAAAAACAATCAAAGTCAAAATATTATAATTTTGCAAAAAGTAAATTAAGTAAATATACTATAAACGGTCAAGATAAATTAGTATATTTGTCAGCTAGAGAAATATCTAATGTAAATAATAATAGCTATGCAAATAAAACATATAAATATACACATGGATTTGGAACAGTTATAACATCTGCAACATCAACAGATGAAAATGGCAATATAGAATATATACAAAAAGAATTTGATTCATCAGATGAAAAAATAAAAGTTACAGAACCACGTATATACTATGGAACACAAGCAAATCAGGTTGCCATAACAAATTCAAGGAATCAAAAAGAATTTGATTACCCTATAAGCGAAACAGAAAGTGCGGAAAACACCTATGATGGTAAAGGCGGATTACAATTAGGTTTTTGGGATAGATTGGTTTTAGGAATATATACAAAAAATCCTAAAATTGCATTCTCAAGTAATGTAAATAAAGATAGCAAAATATTAATTAATAGAAATATAACTGAAAGAGCAAAAACAATATTACCAGGAATTATTTATGATGAAGAACCATATCAAGTAATTACAGATGAAGGAAAAACAGTATGGGTACTAGATGGTTATACAACGTCACAAAACTATCCATACTCTCAAACAGTTCAAATAGAAGTAAATGGAAGCAGACCAAAAATAAATTATATTAGAAACTCTGTAAAAGTAATAATAGATAGTTATGATGGAACAATGAAATTCTATATAACAGATAGAACAGACCCTATAATAATGGCATATAGAAATATTTATCCAGATTTATTTGCAGATATCGATGAAAGCATTCCATCAGACATAGCAAAACATTTAACATATTCAGAATTTTTATATAATGTACAAGCTAAACTAGTTGAAAGATATCATACAGTAAAAACAGACGTGTTATATAGAAGTAACGATGTATGGGAGCCTGCAACACACGTATCTGGAAAAACATTAACAACAGTTGGAACAGAAATAGAACCTTATTATACTATGGTAAAAACTATAGACTCTAATAAAGAAGAATTAGGACTTGTTTTACCATATACATTAGAAGGAAAACAAAGTTTATCTTCATATTTAGTTGGTACAGTTGATGAAAACGGAAATAATAAATTAAGTTTATACAGATTTGCAGATGATAGCAATGTTGTGGGAACTATGCAATTAGATACACAAATAGAACAAAACTCAGAAATCTCAAAAGAAATACAAGCACTAAATGTTAGTGGTACAAAATTAATAAGAAATATGATAGTAGTTCCAATAGACAATACTCTTTTATATGTTGAACCAATATACCAAGTAATGCTTAATGAAAGTGAAGTACCAGTTTTAAAGAAAATTATAGTTGCATCTGGAAATAAAGTTGCAATAGGAAACAACTTAACAGAAGCAGTAGAAAATTTAAGTTCACAATATGCAAGCAAAATTGAAGTTACAAACACCGATACACAAGAAGCCTTAATTCAAGAAATTATAAAAGCAAATAACAACTTAAGTAACTCAAATGCAAGCAATGATTGGGAATTAATGGGTGTTGACCTTAAAAAATTACAGGGCTTAATAAATCAATTAGAAGAACTTCAAAAGGAAGAAGAAAAAGAAAATAAAAAAAGTTCTAATACTATAGATAATACAACTACTAATAACACTATAGATACACAAAATTCAACAATTGAATAAAAATACTTTAAAAAATTAAAATTATAATATATAATGTGTTAAAAAAATACAAAGGAGGAAAGCTAAAATGAATTTAGCAAATAAATTAACAATTTTTAGAATTGTATTAGTTCCTATAATGGTAATAATACCTTTTTTAGGAATACAAGGAAGTTGGAATTATATTCCATATGAATGGATAATAATAGACATAATATTTATAATTGCTTCAATTACAGACAAATTAGATGGAAGTATTGCAAGAAAAAGAAATGAAATAACAACATTTGGGAAATTTTTAGACCCAATTGCAGATAAAATTTTAGTATTAGCGGCAATGATAATGTTAGTTGAAGAAGGAAGAATTCCAGCGTGGATACCAATAATTATATTATTTAGAGAATTTTTAGTATCTGGTTATAGATTAATAGCAGTAGAAAAAGGCGGAAAAGTAATAGCTGCATCAATTTGGGGAAAGATAAAAACCGTAACTCAAATGATAGCAATAATACTAATGTGCATAGATGTAAATGGATATTTTGGAATGTTAAAAGGACATTTAACAAAATTTGATTTAGTATTAAATATATTAACCTCAACATTTATGACAATAGCTGTAATAGCAACAATATTTTCTGGATGGAAATATATAAAAGATGGAAAAAAATTATTAAAAGACTAAAGAATAAGGAGCAATAAAAGTTGCTCCTTATTTTTGTTATAGGAAAGTTCTATTTTTGATGTAAGAGATTGGAGGTTAGAGGTTCGAAATTAAAGTAAAGCTTCGAAGAAATCAACCTAAAATCCAACTTCTAACATCAAATCTCTTACATCAAGTAAAATATAAAAAGAAATGCTGGTCGACAGAGGCGTCGACCACTACATTTTTTACTGAACTGTAACCATTTTTTGCATAAAAAGGAAAATATTAATTGACAAATATATTTTTTTAATAGATAATATAGCGAGAATAAAATTAAATACAAAGGAAAAAACAAGAAAAAATTTTGTTTTAAAACTTACAAAGGAGGAAAATTTAATATGTATGTTTTTAACAGAATAACTGTTAATCCACAATTACCAAAAGAAATAAGTAAATTATCAGAAATTGCCAATAATTTATGGTGGTCTTGGAATACGGAATATCTAAGACTTTTCAAAAAAATAGATAAAGATTTATGGGAAAGTATTGGAAAAAATCCTGTAAAGTTTCTAAAATTAGTTTCACAAGAAAAACTTGAAAAAGTTTCTAAAGACCAAAAGTTTTTAGAAGAATATAATGTAATAGCAAATAACTATGAGAATTATATTAATAGTAAAAACACTTGGTTTTCTAAAAATTATCCCAAAAATGAGAATAACTTAATTGCATACTTTTCAGCCGAATATGGGTTAGACGAAACTATTCCAATATATTCAGGTGGACTTGGAATACTTTCTGGAGACCATCTTAAATCTGCAAGTGATTTAGGACTTCCTTTTGTTGCAGTTGGAATATTATATAAAGAAGGATATTTTATTCAAAAATTAAATAAATACGGAGAACAAGAAAATAACTATATTAAAGCAGATTTGAACAATTTACCAATTGAAGCAGTGAAAGATTCAGAAGGAAAAGATTTAAAAATAACAGTAGACTATCCAGAAAGAAAATTATATTTAAAAGTTTGGAAAATAAATGTTGGAAGAATTAAATTATATCTAATGGATTCAGATATAGAAGAAAACTCTGAAGAAGATAGAAAAGTTACATTACAATTATATGGTGGAGACCAAGATATGAGAATAAAACAAGAAATTGTTTTAGGAATGGGTGGAGTAAAACTTTTAAAAACACTAGGTCTTAATCCAACAGTATACCATATGAACGAAGGACATTCTTCATTTTTAACATTAGAATTAATAAAAGATTTAATGGAAGAGAAAAAAATATCTTTTGATATGGCAAAAGATATTACAACATCAAAAACAGTGTTTACAACACATACACCAGTTCCAGCTGGAAATGATATATTCCCTCTAAATTTGGTAGAAAAATATTTTAAATATTTTTGGCCAAAATTAGGCTTAAATAGAGAAGAATTTTTAAAACTTGGAATGAAACCAACAGAAAAATTAGAAAATGGATTTAATATGGGAATTTTAGCATTAAGAAATGCTGGAAAGAAAAATGGTGTAAGTAAATTACACGGTGCAGTTTCAAGAGAATTATTTGGTGAAGTATGGCCTAATATTGCAGCAAATGAATCTCCAATAGGTTATGTAACAAATGGTATTCATACTTGTTCATGGCTTGCACAAAATTTAAAAGAATTATACAACGAATATTTAATACCTTATTGGCAAGATAATATGCACAAAGATGAAGTTTGGAAACAAATAAAAGATATTCCAAACGAAAGACTATGGGAAGAACATCAAGCCAGAAAAGAAAAAATGTTAAAAATGGTAAAACAAAATACAACAGAAAGACTAAAAAGAGCTGGAGTTTCATATGAAGAAATAAAAGAAATAACCTCAAAATTAAATCCAAATGCTTTAACAATTGGATTTGCAAGAAGATTTGCAACATATAAAAGAGCAACACTTATATTTAAAGATATAGAAAGAATTACACAAATCTTAAACGACAGTGAAAAACCAGTACAATTAATATTTGCAGGAAAAGCACATCCATTAGATAAAGCAGGTCAAGACTTAATAAAATATATAAATGAACTTGCTATGAAGCCACAATTCAAAGGTAAAATATTCGTATTAGAAAACTATAATATTGGAATGTCACGTTATTTAATAAGTGGATGTGATGTATGGCTTAATAACCCTCGTAGACCAATGGAAGCATCTGGAACAAGTGGACAAAAAGCTTCTGTAAACGGTGTTATAAACTTTAGTGTTTTAGACGGATGGTGGGCTGAAGGATATGATCAAACAAACGGCTGGACAATAGGAACAAATGCAGAATTTACATCATACGAAGAACAAGATTTAGCAGATAGCGAAAGTTTATATAATACTTTAGAAAATAAAATTGTTCCTCTATATTATGAAAACAGAAAAGATAATTTACCAGTTAATTGGATAGAAATAATGAAAAACTCTATAATAACAACAGGTGGAAAATACAGTACACAAAGAATGGTAATAGACTATACAAACAATATGTATATACCATTATGCAATTTATACAATAACTACTACTCAAAGCTAGATAATGTTGCCGAATACAGTGAATGGAAATCTGAAATAAATAAATCTTGGGATAAAATAGAAATAAAGCAACTTAACAATTTAGCTGATATTTCTATAGATGCAGGAAACAAAATTAATGTAGAATGTGAAGTAAAACTTCCAAATATAAATGTAGAAAATATTGAAGCACAAGTATATTATGGAAAAATAGCAGAAAATGGAATGGTTGACGAAATTCAAGTTATACCAATGAAATTAAAAACAAGAAATGATACTGAAAAGATATATACCTTTGAAACAAAAATAGAGTTAACAACAGGAGGAGACTACGGATATACCTTTAGAGTAATGCCAAAACACGAAATGCTTTTAGAAAAATCAGATTTGAACTTAATAAAATGGATAACCAAATAAAAATGTATTAGCACGGCATGCCGTGCTAATATAATAAAAAAGGAGATGTATTTAAATGAATAAAAACTCTAAAAACGTTGCGACTGTATATACATACACCAGTAATTTAGGAAAAATAAAAATAGAAAATAATATAAAAACATTTGAAAGATTTAAATTAAATGTAGTGGCGGACGCCTCTGTCCGCCCACAAACAACAGATTATAGGAAATTAATGTCAAACAAGCCGACATCAAATCTCAAACGTCCAACATCCAATTCCGCCATTACTTTAATTGCACTAATAATAACAATAATTGTATTGCTAATTCTAGCTGGTGTAACATTAAATATGATAATGGGAGAAAATGGAATAATAAACAAAGCACAATTAGCAAAAGAGAAAAACAATGAAGCACAAGAAGAAGAAAATGAAAACCTTGATGATATAGAAAATAAAATAGATGAAGTAATTGGAAATAGAGATAATATTACAATAGATAAAGAAGAATACAATAGAATAAAAAATATAAATAATTATAAAAATGAAGAACAAGTAATAGGAACTTGGATAGATGGTAAACCTATATATAGAAAGATATTTTTAAAACAATATGATACTCTAACATCAATAACATCAGGCACAATAATATATGGTACAGATTATGATTTGAAAGATTTAGAAACTTTGGTAGATTCAAGAGTAATGTCAACAGGTAATTCTTATAAAAATCAAGAACATAATGTAAAGATATCTGCAAGATATAATAATGATTCAACTCATAAAGAAACATATTTGATTTATTTTTTTTCTAATTATGATAAAGTATCAAGATTATATTCAATTTTTGAATACACCAAAAAAACAGATTAATTTTGAATAATATGAAAAGTGTATTACTAATACATTTAGGGAAAAAATAGATATTGCAGAATTTATATAAAAAAGAAAGGGAGATGTAGAAAATGCCAGAAACCAAACCGAAATATAAAAATAAAATAACATCAATCGACTCAAACTCTAATACTGCAATTACCTTAATTGCTCTAATAATAACAATAATTGTATTGCTAATTCTAGCTGGTGTAACATTAAATATGATAATGGGAGAAAATGGAATAATAAACAAAGCACAATTAGCAAAAGAGAAAAACAATGAAGCACAAGAAAAAGAAAATGAAAATTTAAAAAGCTTAGAAAATTCACTTGATGAAATATATAGGGGAAACGTTACGGAAATGAAGATGAATTGCTTATGGGAAAATCCTAATAGTGAAGTTAGCTTCACTGAGCAAACTGTTGAATTAACTGAGGATATTACAAAATATAATTTTTATGAGATATTATATTTTGACCAAACATCAGAAGCTACTAATAATGAAGGCTGTAAATCAACAGGATTAATACCAACAAATGAAAAAGTAAAAATAACAGGAACAAGAAATGTATTATCTTGTAGAAAAATTACAGAAATAAAAAATAATAAAGTGACATTTTCAAATGCAGAATATTATACTGGGTATAATGGTACTACAAAAAATGACAACGTAATGTGTATTCCATATAAAATTTTAGTTTTTTAAAAAATAATAGTAAAATATAGTTTATAGATCTTTTTTTAATCTTTGTACTAGACAAAAAATAATTATAAAATACAATTAGGAAATTTGACAAAAAGAAAGGAAAATAAAAAAACAAGCAAAAAATATACTTTAAAACTATTATATTTTATAGCGGTACTAAACCGCTATATTTTTTTGTTAAAAAATGAAATATTTTGTAAAAATATATTTACATTTGAAATAATTTTGTATAAAATAGCATAAGTTTAGATAAGAGAATAACAAAAGAAAATTTGCTTATGAAAGGAGCTAATAAAATAATGAAAATACTAATGCTTACATGGGAGTATCCACCAAGAATTGTAGGAGGAATTGCTAGGGTTGTTCATGATTTATCACATAGATTAATTAAGGATGGCCATGAGGTTACTGTTGTAACATATAAAGAGGGAAATACACCAGATTTTGAAGATGATAAAGGTGTTAAAGTATATAGAATCGGAAATTATATGATTAACCCTAACAATTTTATAGATTGGATAATGCAAATGAATTTTAATTTAGTTGCAAAAGCTAATGAGATAATAGCAAAAGAAGGAAATTTTGATGTTATACATGCACACGATTGGTTGGTGGCATATGCAGCTAAAACTCTAAAAAATTCATATGGTACACCAATAGTAGCAACTATACATGCTACAGAAGCTGGTAGAAATTCAGGAATACACGATGAAACACAAAGATATATAAACGATACAGAATGGATGCTTACATATGAAGCCTCAGAAGTAATAGTAAATAGTAATTATATGAAAAATGAATTACAACGTTTATTTGGATTACCATTTGAAAAAATAAATGTAGTTCCAAATGGTGTAAACTTAAACTTATATAGTGGAATAGAAAGAGATTACGAATTTAGAAGACAATATGCAGCAGATAATGAAAAAATAATTCTTTTTGTTGGAAGATTAGTATATGAAAAAGGAATACAACATTTAATTGCTGCAATGCCTAAAATATTAGAAAAATATCATGATTCTAAACTTGTTATAGCAGGAAAAGGCGGAATGATAGATGAACTAAAAGCGCAAGTAAATGCTATGGGAATATCAAATAAAGTATATTTCACAGGATACTTAAATTCAAAGCAAGTTGTTAAAATGTATAAATGTGCAGATGTAGCAGTATTTCCAAGTACATATGAACCCTTTGGAATTGTTGCACTAGAAGGGATGCTTTCTGGTACACCTGTTGTTGTTTCAGATGTTGGAGGATTAAATGAAATAGTACAACATGGAGAAAATGGTATGAAAAGTTATGCAGGAAATCCAAATTCTTTAGCAGATTCTATAATTTCTTTATTATATGACCCTGCATTATGTATGAAAGTTGCTAAAAATGCAAAAGCTAAAGTTAAGGCAGAATATAATTGGCAAAAAATAGCGCAAGATACACACTTTGCATATCAAAAAGCAATATGTGAAACTGTAGCAGAAAAACAAGCAAGAGAAATAGAACAAGAAAAAGCTCAAAAAGCAAAGAAAATGAAAAATCCAGAAAAAGAAATAACAAACTTATTAAACTTCAGAAAAAGAAATGCATATGCATAAAATTAATTCCAATTTTTGAAAAATAAAAATTAGTATATTAATTTGAAAGGAAGTAGAAAATGAACGTATATGATACAGCGAATAAATTAGCGGAAGAAATAAAATCTAGTGAAGAATATGAAAGTTTTAAAAAAATAAAAAATGAATTAGAAAATAATATAGAATTAAAAAATAAAATAAAAGAATTTGAACAAAAAAGACAACAAATGCAAATGCTAACAATACAAGGAATAGAACCAACAGCAGAAAAAGCACAAGAGATTCAAAACATGTATACAGAACTATTAAAAGACGAAAAAGCAAAAGAATATTTTGAAACAGAAATGAAATTTAGTGTATTAATTGCTGATGTGAATAAAATTATAGGTGATGCAATAAAAGATGTTTTAAAATAAAGAAAATAAAAGGGGATAAAAATGCAATATATTATAATAATAGTTATATTAATAGCTGTATTAGCATTGTTAGCAATAGTTGCAAGTTTTGATTTAAAAAAAATAAAAAAACTAGGAAACGATAAGGTATTAGATGAACTAGTAAGAAGGTTTCCAAGTAATATTCAAATATGTCAATATATATTAAATAAACTTGGAAATAAACATACAAAAATAAAAGAAGCAAAAGATAGTCAAACAAGTTTATATCTTATTGCAAATGATACTATATCTATAGCAAATATAAATAATACATATACACGAGTACAAACAATAGCACATGAATGTTTACATTCTATGCAAAGTAAAAAAATGTTATGGTTTAATTTTATATATTCAAATATATTTATAATTGCATATTTAGCAATAATTATATTAACGCTTACAAAGATAATAAAAAATGGAATGTTATTTGTATCTATTCTATTAATTATGACAATAATATACTTTTTTACCAGAAGTATATTAGAAATAGATGCAATGCTAAATGCAAAATATTTAGCTAAAGAATATATTGAGGAAAATAAACTAACATCTAAGGGAAATATTGAAATAATAGTAAAAAAATATACAGAAATAAATGATTTAGGGATAAAAGCCACTTGCTATAGTTTATTATTAACACAAATAATAAAAATAATAATATATTGTGCAGTGTGTGCAATATTTATAGCATAGTAAAAATAAAAAAACGTACGTTGATAATACAATGTGCGTTTTTTTTATTACTAATTTACATAAAATTTGCAAATTGACATAAAATATGGTAAAATGTTGTTAATGGTGGTGAAATATGGATATTAAGGAAAAAATTAATTTAAAAAGATTAACTAGTATACTTAAGAAAAACACATTAACAATTATAGTAATAATAATTATATTTATTATTGGCGGATGCATATATTCGTTTAATTTTGTTGAACCTAAATATAAATCAAGTTCAACTATTTTATTAGTGAGTAAAAATTCAAGTGAAAAAAATTCTAAAGTTACGCAAAATGATGTAACTTTAAATAAAAGCTTACTTACTACATATGGAAATATTATAACGAGTAATAATGTATTAGAAAAAGTTAGGCAAAACTTACAGATAGAAGATACAATAGAACAATTAAGTAAAAATATAAAAGTAGATGAAGTTGAAGATACACAACTAATAAAAGTAGATGTTATAAATGAAAATGCAGACGAAGCACAAAAAATAGCTGAAGAACTTAATAATGTTTTCATACAAGAAATAAAAAATATATATAATATTGAAAATGTTACAGTTGTCGACAAACCTTCTATATATGACAAACTTGAATTTGTTTGTACAATGTTCAAGATATAACTGTTAT
>CAJKKA010000032.1 GCA_905200315.1 uncultured Clostridium sp. | reverse complement strand
TATATATTAAATTCATTTTTATAATCTCCTCTCAAATTTAATAACAAATTACTATTTGAATTATTTTATGTAAATTTTTTTGGGTAGGCATATACACCTACCCACCTACAATATTTAATATTAATTTTTTATATATTTTATTTTTTCTATATTGCTATTTTTACTTCTTTCTACCATACATTCATATACTTTATTTCGCAAACTTTCTTTTTGTTCTTTTTTACTTAGGCTTTTATCAGCAAAAAATGGTCCATCTATGTATGATACTATTTTTATTTTGTTTTTTCCACATTTTTGGTATGTATTTGTTATGCAAAATAATGGTGCATTTAATTCTACCGGATATTTAAATGATACAGATTTAAATGGTCTTATATGTGTATAATATGGCCATATATGTGCTTCTGGATATATTGTTATTGTGTTTTTGTTTTTTATTTTTGTTTGTATTTCTTCTAAGAAATTTTTCATTGCTGTTTTGTTCCCTGGTACTGGAATTGCTCCCAACATTTCTACTAGTTTTCCAAATGGTTTTACTGAAATGTTTTCTGGATTAACTATTAAAAAATTTCTTTTTGGGTATATTGCAACACTTGGTATAAATGTATCTGCAAATTGTTGTGTATGGTTTGCATATATAAAATATCCTTGTTTTTTATAGGGCTTAATTTTTTCTTTGCCTACATATTTTAGCCTAAATTTTAATTTATTGTATAAAACTTTTATTGGCATACTTAAAAAGTTTTGTATTATATATGAGCATATATTCCATATTTTTCCATGTTTATATTTATAGTTTTCATCTATTTTTATTGGTGTTATTTTTGGTCCTGAAAATTCATCATTTAGCTCATCTTTATAATATATTATTTTTTGCTCTTTCATAGAGCATCTTCCTCTTTTTCATTTTCTGTTGTTGTTAAGTATTCTAATGGTATTTTATAGAATTTTTCATACACATTTTTCCATACTTCAAAGTTTTTGTCTCTCATTACATTTGTATTTCCTTTTTCTGTTAGGTTTTCACTTGGGTATATTGGTTCTTCAATGTTTATTATATATTCTTGTACGGGGAAACCATCTTTTCCTATTATGTCGCTATCTTGCATTGTAATGAATACCGGGATTACTGGCACATTATTTCTTGCTGCCATTTTAAATGCTCCATTTTTTAATGGTTTTGGTTTTCTATAATTCCACCACATACTTTGTTCTGGGTATATTAAAATAAAGTCTTTTCTTTGTAATATTGTATCTACTGCTTTTAAAAATTCTATCATTGTTCTATTACTAGAGCTTAATGGTAGTGTATCACAGTTTCTAAAGAAAAATCCATAAAGTCCAGGGAAGTTTGTATAATTCCCTTCTCTTATAACTTTATATAATTTCTTTTCTTTTGCTTGCCCAGATTCTCTAAATACTTTTTCTATTGCAAAAGAATCATATGGATTAAAGTGATTACAAGTTATAATTGCTCCTGTTTTTACTTTTTGCAAATTTTCCATTCCTATAACTTGTTTTATAATTAATTTATTATCTTTTAATAAATCGTTTAAGAACTTCATTCCCATTTTATTTGCAACTTTATTTTTTAACTTGCTATAACGTTTTTCTTTTAAATAATCAACATTATCTGCTGTTAATTTTATTGTTTCTGGATCATCTTCAACATCTACATCAAAAACTCCATTTTGTTCTAAAACCTTTATTTTTTCTAGAACTTCTAATCTATCTTGAGATTTTTTTATTAAATCTTCCTCAATGGTTCTCCTAAACCTTCTGTCATCACCTACACAGTCACATTCTTTTTGTGCTAGTGCTTGTAACTTTTTATATTGTTCCATATCTTGATATCTATCGCTTTCTGTATATGCTTCTTTTATTTTCTTTATTTCATCTATGTATTCTGTTTTTTTTGCATATTTCCAGAAGTGTTCTTTATATAATACATTATCAAAATGCCATGGTTTATATGCTAAATTATAGTGTATTAGTTTTATTTCGTCATCTGATATTTTATCTGTTGGCATTGGCATTCTGTCCCAAGCTATACTTATTATTTTTGTTCTTCCTTTGCACAATCTGTTTAAATAATCTTGATCTTGAGCAACTGAAAATTTAACTGTTTCTAGTAAATATAAAAACTTATCTAGAAAGTCGAATTTTCTAAGCTCATCTAAATTCATTAAAAGAACTCCCGCATTAAAATAATTTCTGTAATCAGCTACTCCAACAACTTTTTCTGCATATTCTTGGAATACTTTAGTATTTTGTATTACATCATCTGGTGCAGCTGCTATTAAATTATCTCCCATATCTATATTATATAGTTCTGAAATATCTCCAAGTACAACTATATCTCCATCTAAATAAATTACTTTATCGTATTGTGGATATAAGTTTGGTATAAATAGCCTAAAATATGTTGTGTTTGTATAATAATCTCTGGTGTATAATTTATCTTGTATTTTTTTTATATAATAGTTTAAATCTACAAATTCTATTTTTACATTTTTAGATTCATATTTTGCAAGTTTCTTCTTATTTTCTTCTTGCATATTTGTGTATAATATTTTTATTGAATAATAATAATTTTTAGATGCATTTTCTATTAACGATTGTAATGTTACTGCTAAAAATGGTGAGTATACATCATCAACTGCAAAAAATATTGGTATTACCTCTAAATTATTTTCCATTTTGTTCTCCTTTTATCTTCTTTCTAATTCTTTATTTTTGAACTCTGCTTTTAATTTCAAATATTCATTCAAGTCCTCATCAAAATAAAAGCATTTTAAAATTTTATGCACTTCCTCTATGTTCCATTGTTTATAATTTTCTGTATGAGGATATGGTCTAAACATAAGCCTTTTACAAAAATGACAAATTACTGTATCTTTTTTATTAAATTTTGATTGTTCATTATAAATTCTTGGTAGTATAAGTTTTTTAGTTGTTGACCAAAATATTGCATCTTGGTCTGCAAATAATAACTTTCTTCTTTTTAATAAATTTCTTGCTTTTTCTAAAAGACCTGTTTCTTTTATTTTTTTCATATTTAATAAAAGCATTCCAGCATTTATATAGTCTGGTCTAATAATCCAACAACCATATTTTTCTTTAACTGCTGCATATTCGTAATTAGTTATATCAATATTATATAATTTAGTCAAATCGTTACCAACCATTATGTCTATATCTAAATACAAAATTTTATCTGGTATTTCTTCTATTTTGTCTGCTAGTAATCTTAAAAGAGTGTATGGTGTGCAATAAGCATTTTCGTTAGCAGTTCCTAAAAATTCTTCTTCATATTCTTTTGTTACATCTATCTTTTTTACATTGTTATTAATATTTTTAGATTTTATAACTTTATTTAAAAATTCAATTTGTTCATCTTCAATAGGCACATATTCTGGTTTTAATCTTGTTGCATCCATTGTGAATATATAACAATTAATATCTTCTTTTGTTCTGTTTGTAATAGAAATTAATTGTGTTAATGCACCATCGAAAACCTTTTTATTTCCACATAAAAGTAAGTTTATCATATTATCCCCTAAACACTTTATTTTTCGACAGTATTATATAGTATATTAAATAAAATTTCAAGCAAAAAAATATATTAAAAAGATTATAATTTTTACTAAATTATAACCTTACATTGAATTACTATTTGCTACAATTTTGAGATATTATTTCTGGTCTCTAATTTTAAATTATAAGTATTTCTTATAGTTTATATAAATTTTTTTAATTTTACTTATATTGCATTTCTTGCTATACTAAAAATACACTAAATGTTGTAAGCTTAAACTAATCATTGAATATCTTTTATTAATTAATAACTTTGTTTTAGTTTAAACAAACTTCATTAAACAAATACACATTATATTAAGGAGGGCTTCGATATGAAGACAATTAAGAAAAACACTGTAGTAACTGTAAACCACATTCTTGGCGAAACAGCCGAGGCACTCGTAACACCAGTTGGCGAAAACAAATATCAGTTTGATTGTAACGCCTATGTTATTGGAGAACGGAGCAAAGGAGGATTCTTTCATTTAAGACAGGCAAGGGAAATTATCCCTGGTAAAAAGCTTGGAA
Organism: uncultured Clostridium sp.; assembly: GCA_905200315.1. Next base: position 11,043 of record CAJKKA010000032.1, on the reverse strand, counting down.
ATAATGTTAAATTTTGGCCACGCCTTCGTAAAGCTTTGCATGAAGCCGGATTGAAATCAGTTAATATTCCTGGTGGAGATTATCCAATTCACTACTGCGATGAAATTGTAATTCCTGATTTTTCAATGTCTGGAGCACATTACTTTGTCATCAAACGTGATGATATTGGAAATTATCTTGCAAAATTACCATTAGATGATGCCGGGAAAACTCGTGCTGACGAAATAAAAAGAAAGAAAGTTGAAGAAGAAGCAGAAGCATATCGTCAGGAACACGATCCTAAGTGTATCGCAGCAAAAATCGGCAACAAACTCTTTTCAGAAGGAGGCTTAGGAGGAGAATTTACAAAAATAACATTAGTTTCTGATAATGACGAAGAATTTTCTGTAATTTATCCTTCAAAGTCCACAGATTTATTGTGGGACGGTTGTGCAAATGTTTCAAAGATTGTATGCGAAGCTACTGAAACTGGAATAGACTTTTTATCTGGTTGGAAAGCAGGACATATTGACCCAAGAAATCATTGCAGAATAAAAAAGGAGTATTGCTCAGGATGGTCACGTAACGTTGCATACTTAATGCCAGACCCTAAACTTGCAACTGAGGTAAGAGAATGCTATCGTTGGCTTGATATGTTTGACAACTCAGATAATGATGGTGTTTCCTCTGAACTTATCGCAACAGCAAAAAAAGTAATTCTTGAGGGGTATGATTTGTATGATAAGATTTTAGAGAAAAGATATGTTTATGACAGAGACTCCAAAGAAGTAACAAAAGAGTATCTTCATAATAACAAAAACTGGAGTACAGAAAAAGAATTAATGTAAGTTTGTTATATGCAACCTTTGGTTGCAATTTGCATAATTCGCCTTATATATAAAAACAAAGCACTGATTCGTGCTTTGTTTTTATATTCTAGAAATATATATTCCTATTACTAATATTCCTATTATTACTCTATATATAGCAAATAATTTAAAGCTTCCTTTTTTTAGATAATCTAGTAAAAATTTTATTATAAATAGTCCTACTATAAAACTTGTTAATATTCCTATTGCAAATGATAAATTTATTGTAAATGCTCCACTTACTAATTTGTATAATGCTGCTCCAAATGTTATTGGTGCTGCTAACATAAATGAGTATTTGGCTGTTGACTCTCTATCTACTCCCATTAGTCTTCCTGTTGTCATTGTAATTCCTGAACGTGATACTCCTGGTATAAATGCCAATGCTTGTGAAAGTCCTATTAAAAATGTTTGTTTAAAACTCATATGTTCATAATCTGTTTTTGATTTACATTTTTTATCTACTATGTATAAAATTATTCCCATTACTATTAATACTATTGCCATTAATAGATATGCTGTTTTTAAATATTCTTCTAAAAATTTATCTGCTAATAAACCTAATATTCCTCCTGGTAATGTTGCCGCTACTAAGTACCAGAACATTCTTCCTTCTGTTGTTTTTTCTTTTTTTACTACTTGATTGAATCCACCTTTTATTAAACTTATCCAATCTTTAAAGAAGAATATTAATATTGCTAAAAGTGTTCCTACATGTAATGCTACATCGAAACTTCCTTCAAATTCTCCTCTAAAACCAGGGCCATCTATCCATCCCATTATCCATGGTATTAAATTTAAATGTGCTGAACTTGATATTGGTAAAAATTCTGTTAGTGCTTGAACTATTCCTAAAATTATTGCTTGCCAAATTGTTATTGCTCCCATTTTTCTCCCTCCATTATGTTATAAATAGATTGCTTAATATATTTTGCAGATGTTTTTGGTGCCACTCTACCAGGAAGTGCTAATTCTAACTTTGCATTTATTCCTAGCTTTTGGCATTCTTCAAAATCTGTTCCTCCTGGCTTAGATGCTAAGTCTATTATTAAACAGTCTTTTCTAACATTTTTTAGTATTTTTTTATTTAATATTAAATACGGTATTGTATTAAAAATAATTTCATATTTATTTATGTTTTCTTCTAAATTATTTAATTCTAATGATTTATAACCATAACTTTCTATCCATGCAATATCCGATTTTTTTCTTGCTTCACAAGTTACATTTGCTCCTAAGCCTAGTAAATCTTTTGAAAGTACCTTTCCTATTCTTCCAAAACCTAAAACTAATACGTTTGAATTATGTATTGTTTTATTTGTTTCTTGCATAGCTATTTGTATTGCACCTTCTGCTGTAGATACTGCATTCATTATTGTTAAGCTTTCATCTTTCATTAAATCATAAATTTTTGTATTAACAAAATTTTTTTGTATTTCTTCTTTAATGTTTCCTGCAATTAAAACTTTGTTTTTTGTGTATTTATATAATTCTTCAATTTTTATATTTTTCTCAGCATATGGTGCAAATATATTTTCTCCATCCTTAGAAAAAGGTATAGAAGATATTATTATTTTAGAATTTTCTAAACATTCTTTTATAGAAGTGCTTTTTTCTTCTTTTGGAATTATCTTAGAATTTTCCATTCCAAATATTTTTATATTAAACTCTTCTTTTTTTAACATTTGTATTAAATATTCTATTCTTTTGTCTCCACCAATTACTGAAATTTTTGTTTTCAAAGTTAATCCTCCTTTTATTCTATTTCTTTTTCTTTAGAGTTTATTCTTTTACTTTGAAAACTATTCATTTTTTTAAGTTCATTTTTACTTAATGTACCAACAATTTCATAGGTTTGCTCTAAATGTTCTTGTGCTTTTATTTCTTTTTGAGCCATTTTATTTTCTTTTTCTATTATATTATGTGGTATATGTATATATTTTTGAATAGGTATAAAAATATTATCATTTAATGCTTTTTTTGCTAAATTTCCGTTTAGCTCTATTGCATGATTTAAGTAATTTATTGCATTTTCTTTTTCACCATTTATACATGCGATTCTCGCTAAATTAAAATATCCTTTTGCTTCTAAGTATTCTCCATCTACAGATTTCATAAAATATTGTTTTGCTTCTTCAATATCACCAAACATTAAAGATATCATTCCTAAATTATACATTGCTAAATATAATTCAGCATTTATTTCTGCAGCCATTTTGTAATACTCTTGAGCTTTTTGAAAGTCATTTAATCTTGTATATGCTATTCCTAAATTATAATATATTTCATAATTATTTGGATCATATTGCATTGCATTTTGATACACGTTTATCGCTTCTTTGAACATTTCTTTTTCACAAAACAAAGAGCCTAATAATTCAGATGCCTTATAATAATCTGGTTTTTTATTTACTAAAGTATTTAACATTTGTATAGACTCATCTTTTTTGTCTAATTCATTTAAAAGAAATGCAATTTCATAATATGAATCGTAATCTTTTTTATTTATATCTATTGCCTTAACATATTCATCTATTGCCTTTCTTCTTCCACCCTCTTTTACATATATTTCTGCAAGCATTTTATGTCCAATATAACATTCCGGATATTCTGTTATTAATTTTAGTAACATTTTTTTTGATTTATTTTGATTAAATAGTTTGTAAATTTTAGCTAAAAATGTATATATATATTCTAATAAATATTTATTATGTTTTTCTAGTATAATAATTACTATAGGAAGTACTATAGCTATAAAATATGTTATACATTTTATCCATATTGCAAATGTCGTTCCTTTTAAAATTTCTATAAATTCTATAAATATTCCTATAAATTCTAAAATTAAAAAAGTTACATAGCTTGTATCATTTCTAGCTATCATTTTAAAAAAAATAATTATAAATAATGAAACTGCTAATAAATTAAAACCAACTTTTTCTATTAGCATAAATTACACGTCCCCTCTATAAGTTTAATTTCCAAATTTTTCTTCATAATTTTTCATACATTTTTCTATTATTTCTTCTGTTTCTTTTCTTCCAACTATTTTATCTACAGAGGTTTGTTTTCCTTCTAGTTGTTTATATACTTCAAAAAAATGCATTATTTCTGAAGAAATATGACTTGGAACTTCGCTTATATCTTTGTACTCATTTAAGAAAGGATCTTGTTTACATACTGCAATTACCTTTTCATCTTTCGAGTTCTGGTCTGTCATAATTAATGTTCCAATTGGATAACATTCAACCAAAGTCATTGGGTCTATATTTTCTTGGCATAAAACTAATACATCTAATGGGTCATTATCTTCTGCATATGTTCTAGGTATAAATCCATAATTTGCAGGATAATGTGTTGATGTATATAATACTCTATCTAATTTAAGCATTCCTGTTGTTTTATCTAATTCATATTTGTTTTTTCCACCTTTTGTTATCTCAATAACTGCGACAAAATCATTTTTATTTATTCTTTCTTTTTCAATATCGTGCCATATATTCAATTTTACCAACTCCTTTTTTACCTAACTATTTTATGATATTTTAACTAAAAAGTCTATACAATTTAGAATATTTTATAAATATTTTGCAAAAAATACTTATAAAATATGTATGAAAGGTATTAATATATGAACCAAATTTTGTTAACCTTAGAAAATTTTAATAAAAAAAGAAATAATAATAATAAAAAATACTATTATTATAAATATATATTCTTTTTTTGTACAATAATAATTTGGGTTGTTTTCATTTTTTCCTTTCGCTCATATTGTCTCTCACAAGAAGATTTAAATTCTTCTAATTTTATTTCAGATGCAATAAAACTGCAATCTTTATATAATATAAATTTATCCGACAATTCTACGTATCCAATAATTGGTAGAATTGAAATTCCTTCTTTAAACATTAATTATCCTATATTTTCGAAAACAACTGATGAACTGCTAAAATTAGGTATTTGTAAAGTATATGGACCAAATATTAATACTCGTGGGAATTTATGTTTAGCTGGACACAATTATGAAAATAATCTTTTTTTTAGTAATTTGAAAAAAATAAATTTAAACGAAAAAATAATACTTTATGATTCATATAATATTTCTGTTTCTTATTCTGTATACAATATTTTTGAGGTTGAAAATACTAATACTTCAATTTTAGCTCAAGAAAATTCCACAAGAAAATTAACCTTAATAACTTGTAACAACAAAAATAAGAAGCGACTTATTATAAAAGCAAAAGAGATAGAATAATTTTCTATCTCTTTTTTCCGTTCTATTTTATAATAAATTAACATTAAATATCTTTATAATAATTAGCTTTTTTATACGCAATTAAGGCAATAACTGCAAAAGCTCCAATTGTTGCAAATAAAGGTGCATAATCTTTTAAACCTGTTTTTGGTAAATTACTTGTATTTGTGTTATTGTATGATGTAGTATTTTTATTTGTATTATTGCTTACATTTTTGTTTGTATTTGCATTAGAACTTTTATTAGTATTTGCATTAGAACTAGAGTTTGAGTTTGCACTTGAATTTTTAGTTGATGTATTATTTCCTACAACATCTGTTGGATTTATTTGTTGAATTTCATCTGCATTAACAGAAAATGTTAGTCCTGTAATAACTGCTAATACAATAGCTAATGTTAATATAATTTTTCTTGATTTTAAATTTTTCATAAATAATTCTCCTTTTTCTCTTGTATTTATTATTTTTAATTTCTTATTATTTTATACTACTATTTTTTAAAAAAATCAATAGTTTTTTTATATTTTTTTAATTTGTAATAAATTTGTTACATAATTTACACATTAAATCTGAATAATACAATGTCTCCATCTTGCATTATATAGTCTTTTCCTTCAGAACGTAATAATCCTTTTTCTTTAACAGCATTCATTGAGCCTTCTCTTATTAAATCATCATATTTTACTACTTCTGCCCTAATAAATCCTCTTTGAATATCTGAATGAATTTTTCCTGCTGCTTCTGGAGCTTTTGTTCCTTTCTTTATTGTCCAAGCTCTAACTTCTGGTTCTCCAGCAGTTAAAAAAGACATAAGTCCTAATAAATCGTAACTTGCTTTAATAACTTTATCTAATCCAGATTCTTCTAGTCCAAGAGCATCCAGCATTTCTTTTTTATCATTTTCATCTAAGCTAGATAATTCTTCCTCTATTTTTACACATAATGGAATTACATTTGCTTTTTCTTTTGAAGCATATTCTTTTACTTTATTAACTAATTCATCATTTTCATTTCCTAATTGATCTTCTGAAACATTTGCAATGTATAAAATTGGTTTTAAAGTTAATAAAAAGCTATCTTTTATTAATTCTAATTCTTCTTCATTTAATTCAAGAGTTCTTGCAGATTTTCCAGCTTCTAAAGTTTCTTTAATTTTATTTAATAAGTCAATTTCAACTTTAACTTTTTTATCTGCTTTAAAAGCTTTTTGAGTTCTTTCCATCCTTTTATTTATAGTTTCTAAATCTGCTAAAATTAATTCTAAATTAATTGTTTCTATATCTCTTATAGGATCTACACTTCCATCAACGTGAACAATATTTTCATCTTCAAAACATCTTACAACTTCTACAATACTATCTACTTCACGAATATGTGATAAAAATTTATTTCCTAGTCCTTCACCTTTACTTGCACCTTTTACTAATCCTGCAATATCTACAAATTCTATTACTGCATGTGTAGTTTTTTCTGGCTTATACATTTGAGTAAGTTTGTCTAGTCTCTCATCTGGAACAGGAACAACACCTACATTAGGTTCTATAGTACAAAATGGATAATTGGCACATTCTGCTCCGGCATTTGTAATACTATTAAACATTGTGCTTTTTCCTACATTTGGTAATCCTACAATTCCAATTTTCATTTATTACACCTCTTAAATTTTACAATATTATTTTATACAATATAGTTTATTTTTTATTACATCAAAAATTTAATATACTATAATCTTAAATTTTTTAAGGGTCCGATAAAACGAACCCTCTAAAAAATTATTGTATACCATATTTATTTTTGAATTTTTCAGCTCTACCACCTGTTTTATTTTGTTTTAAGTTACCTGTCCAAAAAGCATGGCATTTAGAGCAAACGTCAACTTTCATATCACCTTTTGTTGAATTTGTTTTCATAACATTTCCACAAGCACATGTAATTGTTGCTTCTTTATATTCTGGATGTATTCCTGTTTTCATTTACGTATTCACCTCTTCCTTTAATTGATAAAATTTGCTGTTTATAAGCATAACATATTTGCTTTTTTTTTTCAAGTGTTATATTAAATTTTATTTATTTTCTTCCTGTATGTATTTAGCAGATGCTTCTAATTGAGTTTTTAAAGATGCTTTATGTACAATTTTATATGTGATATTGAATAAACATGCAATTATTAAAATAAATAAACCAATTTTTCTCCAATATTTTGATATCATCTTCTCACTCCTTTTTACATAACATTCTTTTCTATTATACTATATTTTCATATTTTGTCAATACATCTATGCTTCAAAAAATTACCTTATAAGAAGCTATAAATGAATTGCCTTATTATTCTAAAATTATAATTTTCTTATACTATACAAAAGAAACTCGATTGAAATTACCAATCGAGTTTCTAAAACAATTAAATAGCTATTTTTCTTACATATGACATCTTATTAAATTAAAGTTGTTCATACAATTTTTTTCAGTATCTGCATTATTAGTAGTTACCGCCGAAATTTTAGTACAACAAGGATCAATGTAATATAAAAAAGATGTATTTTTTTGATTTGCTACCATTGAGCCTTCTACTAAAACAGGCTCTATTAAATCTTGCGACAAATTTTCTGCTATGTTTCGACATTCTTCGAAACTTTCCGATTTTTTTTCTTTCTTAAAAACAAGTTCAAACTCTTCTGAAGCAATTTTTTCTATCGCTTTATACATTGACTGTCTTCCTACAAAGTATACCTTCTTATGCATATTTTTGCCCTCCTTTAACGTATTGTTCTTCTGCTATCACAGGCATTTTTAGTTTTTCAGCCCAAAACTCGGCTTTTTTCTTAGCTCTTTCTAATGACTTTTTTTCATCATCATCTCTCATAAAAATGAAAATTTTGTCCTTAGGAGCCTTTTGAGCTACTTCTTCAAAGATCTTTTGATCCCGTCCTAAAAAAATAACAAATTGCATATTATGTCCTCCTTTAAAAGTATTGTTTTTAGTATTGTCTTATTGACATGGTTGCATTATATTATTTTTTACATAAAAAATCAACATTTTATTATATTTTTTATTTTTTTACCAATACTAATATAAAAATTATATATTACTTTGGAGGATAATCATGAAAATTTCAAAATATATTTTTATTGGTATTATTGTTATATTAATTATAGCTGGAATTATATTTTTCTTTAAAAATAATTTTAACAATAGTATTTCCAATAAAGAAACTAATAATACAGAGTATGCTAGAACTTCTACCAAAGAAAATGCTACTACAAATACTACTAATAATAATGAAACTTTACAAAATTCTAGTTTAGATACTTCAAATACTAACTCTACACAAGAACAATCCAATATTCCCCCTGTAGAGCCTAAAGTTACTGAACCAACTACTCCTGCTGCATCTGTTGAAGAAGATTTGTCAAATTTTTCCACAAAAATTTACAGTAAAGATCCTAATAGACAAAATAACTTAAACATTACCTCCTCAATTTTAAATGGTAAAACTGTAGAACCTGGAAAAACTTTCTCATTTACACAAACAGTTGGAAAAGCAACTTCAAAAAAAGGTTATAAAAAAGCCGACATCTTTGATAAAGATGGCAACAAAATAAAAGGATATGGTGGCGGTAATTGCCAAATTAGTTCTACTCTTTACAATGCCGTATTACTTCTTCCATCTTTAAATGTTACAGAACGACATCCTCATAGTAAAAAAGTTCCCTACGTAAAGGAAGGAAAAGATGCTGCTGTAGCCTATGGTAGTATAGATTTTAAATTTGTAAATAATTATGATTTTCCTATAAAAATTTATTGTTCTGTTAATTCAAAAAACGTTTCAATAAGAATTGTAAAAATATCTTAAAAATTTTTATTGTTATATCTTTTCTCAGGCGGACTTAAGGCGTCCGCCCCCTACATTGTTTGACATTTTTCTATAATATTTAGCAATATTTTTATATAACATAATTATATTTCAAATTTACATTCATATATTTAATTTCTTCGAATATATTTTACAAACACGGAGGTACATATATGAATAAAAAAATAATCTCTTTATTACTTTGTTTTTGTTTAGTTTTATTTTCACCTATTTCAATATTTGCATATAGTAATTATATTTGGAGTTCTTCTTTAGACTCTATTTATACAAATTCCTCAGAAACTAATTCTATTGATAATTCGTTAAACTTAGAATCTGGAGCTGCTGTTTTAATTGAACAAAATTCAGGAAAAGTTTTATATGATAAAAATATGCATGAGCAATTAAGGCCAGCCAGTGTTACAAAAGTTATGACAATTTTACTTATTATGGAAGCTATTGATTCTGGTAAAATATCTTATGATACCCAAATTCCTTGTAGTGAAAACGCTTCAAGTATGGGTGGTTCTCAAATTTGGCTAGATACTACCGAAACACTTTCTGTTAATGATATGTTAAAAGCAATTTGTGTAGTTTCTGCAAACGATTGCACAGTAGCAATGGCCGAATATTTGGAAGGTTCTCAAGAAGCTTTTGTTCAAAAAATGAATGAAAAAGCTAAAGAACTTGGTATGAACGATACTTGTTTTAAAAATTGCCATGGTATAGATGAAGATGGACATATAACTTCTGCATATGATATTGCATTAATGAGCAAAGAGCTGTTAACTAAACACCCAGATATTACAAAATATACTACAATTTACATGGATTCTTTAAGAAATGGAAAATCTGAACTTGTTAATACTAATAAATTAATTAGAACCTATAATGGAATTACTGGTTTAAAAACAGGTTCTACTTCTCTTGCATTATATAATTTATCTGCTTCAGCCACACGTAATGATTTATCTTTAATAGCTGTTATAATGAAAGCTCCTACAACAAAATTAAGATTTGCAGAAGCTCAAAAATTACTTGATTACGGATTTTCTAACTATTCATATATAAAGTTAGGAGATAGCGGAGATACTGTTCAGTCTGTTCCTGTAAATAAAGGAATTGAATTAACTATAAATGCAACTGTTGAAACCACTTCTGGTGTATTAATTCCAAAAGGAAAGGAAAAGCAAATAGAAAAAAATATAATTCTTCAAGATAATTTATCTGCACCAATTTATAAAGGGCAAAAAATAGGAGAAATAACATATAATTTAGACGGAAATAATTTAGCAATAATTGATTTAGTAGCTAGCAATGATGTTCCTTCTATTGGTCTACGGGAATATGTCTTGTAAGGTTTTTGAAAAATGGTTTAATTTATTAAGATAATATACAAAAAAAAGAATTTCAAAAATGAAATTCTTTTTTACTATAACTATGCTAATTCTACAACTGCTCCAACTTCTGAGAATTTTGCTTTAATATATATATTAAAAGTTTACACACCATACTTGAAAAGCTCTTTATTACTATTCTTAATTTCTACACTATTCTACTTCTTCTGCATTTACTGTGATTCCAGAGTTTAGAGAAACTACAGGACGCACGCCCAAGTAGCTACTGCTATAGTTGTAATTGCTCACAAGGCCGTTGCGGTTCACATAAAGCACATAGTTGCCGCGGTCAGCAGAAGGCGAAGCAAGCCAGTAGCCATTGCATGAATTATAAACTGATGTATGTGGATAATATAGTTTGTTTTTATATCCTTCTTTTTTATTCATTACACTAGACTCTATATAATATGAACTTGGATTTTCACCTGTTCCTACATGATATCCTGGGTAGCTTGTGCTTGTACCTGCCTTTCTATATATTTGATCACTACTATTTGGATATCTTGTATTCCAACTTTCCATCCACATTTCTACTGTTGGACTCCCTATTGCCTTTTCTGCTTTATTTCCACTATCTTTATAACTGTTCCAATTATTGCTATTTAATAATGTTGATACACATTTTGAGTTATCTATTCCACTTTGTAATGTATATTCTGTTGCTTTAAATCTTGTTAGTACCTCTGAATC
>CAJKKA010000031.1 GCA_905200315.1 uncultured Clostridium sp. | reverse complement strand
AGAATTACTTGCAGTTTTTAAGGCAAATTCTAAACCTTCGCTAACATCTGGAATTTCAGCAATTTCAGATGTTTTCATAATTCTTAATTTATATAAAATTTCTCTTTCAAAAGTTTGTAATGTAGTTATATAGTTTCCTGCTTCAAGACTACTTGTTAAAAGCATATAAGAATTATCTGGCATTACACATCTTATTTCATCATAAGCATTATGTTTTAATAATTCTCTTATTGCTGTTGCACTTGCATATTCGTCAACAACATTGTGACTATTATAATAAACTTTTTCCCTTTTTACAGATACGGGAATTATATGAGATTTTGTTTTCTTTAAGGCTTTTAAATATTCTATACCTAAAATATTATTAGATTGATTTAAGATATTTGAATATTTTTGAATATTATTTAAATACATTAAAAGAGCATTTTCACGAGCTTTAGGAAAAGAAAGACCTTTACTTAATTCATGAGAAAGTAATGCTGTAAATTGTTTAGGTTCTTCATATAGCACATTAGCTATGTTATTAAGTACATCTATTTCACAATTTTCAGAGCCAAAAGACAAAAAATCAACAATTTTTAGTTCATTTAGAATTTTAATTGCACCAAGGGCAAAATTTTCAGAACTAGATGTTGCATATAAAGTTGGCAATTCTATAACTAAATCTATACCATTATCTAATGCCATTTTAGTTTTTGTCCATTTATCTATAAGAGAAGTATCGCCTCTTTGAACAAAGTTACCACTCATAACGCATATTGTATATTCAGAATTTGTCATTTTTTTAGACTTTTGTAAGTGGTATAAATGTCCATTATGGAAAGGATTGTATTCAGCAATAATACCTAAAACATTTGCCATAAAAAAACTCCTTTCAAAAAATATCTTGTAATATAAAATAATTATTGGTATAATATCACAAAATAAAAAAAATATCAATATTAGGGAGTTTTTATGGTAAGTGTAACAATATATACGGATGGAGCATGCTCAGGAAACCCCGGTCCAGGAGGCTGGGGAGCAGTGCTAATATATGGAGAAAACAAAAAAGAAATATCTGGTGGAAACAAGAATACTACAAATAATATAATGGAAATTACAGCAGTAATAGAGGCACTAAAATGTTTAAAAAATGAATGCAAAGCAACAGTTTATAGTGATAGTGCATATGTAGTTAATTGTTTTAATCAAGGATGGATTTATAATTGGAAAAAGAATAATTGGAAAACCTCAACCAAAGGACCTGTAAAAAATAAAGAATTATGGGAAGAACTATATACTTTAGTAAAAAAGTATAACGTGGAATTTGTAAAGGTAAAAGGACACAGTGATAATGAACTAAATAATAGATGTGATGAATTGGCACGAAGTGAAATAAACAAATTATAAAAAAGGAGAAAAGTACAATGAACGAATTTAATAAAATTGTAAGTTATTTTAGTAATTTTACTGTAGAAACTGTAATTGATATAATTATAGCAATAGGAATAACGGTATTTTTTAGAATTTTTAGTACAGGAATTGCAAATGTTACAACAAAACTATTAAGAAAAAAAATAAAAAAAGCAGATAGAAGAAAAAGTGCTTTGTATAATACAACAAGAAAATTAGTGAATTTAATAGGGATTTATATAGCAATAATCTTCTTAAAAAGACCATTACTAATATCTACAACAATTTTGGGCTATATTACAAAGGTATTTAAAGTTTTAGTAATATATTCGGTTGCAAGAATTATAGCAGAAGCTATAACAATGGATACATTTAGAAAATTTAGTAATAACGATGAAGATGAAGGCGACGGAATATCAACTTTTGTTGTGAAAATTATAAGAGGTTTGGTTTATATAGTTGCAACATTTATAGCTGTATTAGAATTAGGATATGATTTAAGTGGATTAGTTACAGGTCTTGGAATAAGCAGTGTTGTAATAACACTTGCAGCACAAAATTTAGCAAAAGACTTACTTGGAGGATTTGTAATTTTTACAGATAAACCATTTAAAGTTGGAGATTGGATTCAGTTTAAAGACTACGAAGGTACAGTAGAAGATATAACTTATAGAAGTACAAGATTACGTACCTTTGAAAATTCTATAGTAAATATACCAAATTCAATTATTGCAAATGAATCTTTAATAAATTGTAGTAAAATTGAAAAGAGAAGATACAAAATTAATCTTGGAATAACGCTTGAAACTCCATTAAATAAAGTTAAAATAATAGAAGAAAAAATAAAAACAATGCTTAAAGAAAAAGAAGCTGTTATGGATGATTCAATAATAGTAAAATTTGACAAAATAACAGATAATACAATTAATTTGCTAATATATGCATTTACAGACTCAGTAGATTATGGAAGTTTTTTAAAACAAAAAGAGGAAATAAATTTTAAAATAATGCAAATATTAGAAAGCGAAAATGTAGAACTTGCATATGATACAAAAACAGTATATGTAAAACAATAATATAAAATTTTATGTATAGAAGGTAACTAAATGTTACCTCTTTTTGTATTATAGGAAATTCCTGTTTTAGAAGAAAAATTATAAAAAAATAAACAGGCATCATAAAAAAGCCTCAAAATATATAAAAATTTTGAAGTTTAAAAAGGTAAAGAATCATCATCTTTTATTTTATCAGGATTATATCCATAAAATTTAGCAGCTTCGTCTTCCCAGCCTTCATCTCCAACACAGTAATCTTCATCAAAATCTTCATTAAAAATATCTACACAAGAATTAATATATTCAATAAAGTCTAGGAAGTCAGCATCAGACATAGAATCAATCATTTTTTTAAAATTATCTTTCATTTCTTTTACGTTATTAACAAAAGGGTATTTATTATTCTTCTTCATTATAATCACCGAGATTATTATACAAAGTTAGGAAATATTTTGCAATGTATTATTGGGGAGTTTGAGCTCAAAGAAGATCAAATGACCTCCACATTTGCAAATAGTAGGGTCATACCCAAAAGACAATTCTATAGAAAGATTCCATTTTCGTAATTGTTCTCTAATTTCAATTTGAGATTTATTTAATTCATAAAACCAAGAAAGAACAGCCTTTGAAGCAGAGTCAAATAAACCATTTAGAAGAAAACGATATTTCTGAAAATATGGCCACAATAAATCAGACATAGTGAAAACAATATGTCTGTGTTTACAACGAATGGATTTTTTAGCCATAGATAGAGCTCTATCCTGAGCATATTTGACACCACAAGTATTACAAAATCTAGATTTACATCTAAATGGAACTTTAAGAAATTTACCACAATGTTCACAGACATATAAAGCATAACCAAAGTCTGGGTTACCACAATTAATTATTTTATCAACTTCATCAAAAACGACTTGTCTAAGTTTTATATCAGAATTATTAATAAGAAAATCATTCCAATGGTCTTGAAAAATTTGTTTAATTGTAAAGTCAGACATCTATTTTACCTCCAAAAATATTATACTAAAAAAAGTGCTAAATTAAAATAAAAAAAGAACTCTAAAAAGTAGAGTTCTTAGAGCGCGGAATTTATTCCGCTTTTTTACAATTTTTACACATATTTATAGACTTATATTAAATAAAATGCTAATATGAAATAAAAAAATTAATAGGAGAAGCATATGAAAACATATATATTCTTAAGGTTATATATACCAACCAAATTCAGAGAGCATAGAACCAAATTGTGATAATTCACAATTAATTGGAATTGCAAAAAGAGAAAATCAAGAAGAAGCAATAATTTGTTAAAAGAAAACGATTATATGAAAGAATTAAATTTTAACAAAGTGTATTGTTACAAATTAGATGATAATTATAAAGACAGCAAAATGTATTTTTATATAAAGTAGCATAGTAATAGGAGATGACTATTCATCTCCTATTATTAAAAGTTTGTATCTTTAGGTGGACATGGATCATTGCCGTAACTGTCTTTATCACGAATTTTACCATGTTTATTATGAATGACTAGTTCAGAGTTTTGATTTTTAGCGATTTCTCTACCATATGATATAGCTTCTTTTTGTGTGTTAAACAATTTAGTTGGTTTTGAATTTCCTGAACCAATTACTTGCCACAAGTCACTTTTTGGTGTTACATGTTGATTTTTTTTCATGATTTTACCTCCAATTTCTATCCTTGAAGTATTGACTTCTAGCAATAATGAATGCTATAATATATAAAATATAACTTGGCAAGGGTTATATGTAAATAATTCTAATGTTCATCATAGCATTAGGATTTTTTTATTGCTAAAATTATTATATAATAAAATTATAAATAAGTCAATTTTAAAAGGAAAAAAAGAACAAAAAACACATAAAAGAAATAAAAAATGAATATTATTTTATTAATAAATGAATAAAAATAACAAAAATACGAAAAATAATTTAAAAAGTGTTTACAATTTTGTAATTCTATAATATAATATAGCAAGGAGGAGTTTATATGTTAATAGAATTTAGCGTTAAAAACTTTATGTCAATCAAAGATGAAATGACATTTAGTATGGTAACTGGTATTGGTGATGAAAATATAGAAAATACTATAAAAAATAATTCTACAGGTGAAAGATATCTAAAGTCAGCTGCTATTTATGGTGCAAACGCATCTGGAAAGACAAATTTTATGAAAGCAATAACAGCAGCAATATTAATGGTTAGAAAATCTAATCTAAGAAATATAAATGAACCATTATCAGAAATGAGACCTTTTAAATTTGATTTAAAAACGATAAATGAACCATGTGAATTTAAATTTGTATTTATAAAAAATAATATTAAATATATATATGGTTTTTCTGCAGATATAAATAGAATATATACAGAATATTTATATCAATATTTATCAGCTAAACCAAGTTTAGTTTTTGAAAGAAAAAATACAAATGAATATAAATTTACTCAACAAGAACAAAGCAAATTAGAAGAATTATCAACTAAAAACACAGAAAAAAAATTGTTTTTATCAACAGCGACAGAATGGAATTATGAAAAAACTAAAGATGCATATATATGGTTTTCAGAGGATATAGACACATATCATGATTATATGAATGCTGGTGGATATGTGTTTGATAAATTTGAGAATGATAAAGAAGGAAGTTTAAAGAAATTTACAATTAATTTATTAAAACAAGCAGACATACTTATAAAAGATTATAATTTTGAAGTTAAAGATATGAATCTTGGTAATATAATAGCATTTAATAACATTAAAATTCCAAATGAAAATATAGTGCAAAAAGAAGTAAGAATATCTACATTTCATGAAATAGAAAATGAAAATGGAGATAAAGAAAATTATGAATTAGAATTACAAGAAGAATCATTAGGAACACAAAATTTATTTTTTCTTAGCCCTATTTTAAAGGAATCCTTTGAAAAAGGGAAAGTAATAATTGTAGATGAAATAGATAAAAGCTTACATCCATTATTGGTTGAATTTATAATAAAATTATTTCATAATAGAGAAATAAATAAAAATAATGCACAATTAATATTTAATACACATGATACTAATTTATTATCATTAGATAACTTTAGAAGAGATCAAATATGGTTTACAGAGAAAGATCCAAAGAAAGGAAGTACAGAACTATACCCATTAGATGATTTTTCAGTAAGAAAAACTGAAAATGTGCAAAAAGGATATTTAAATGGTAGATATGGTGCAATTCCTTTTTTGGCCATAGGTAATAGCTTATGGGAAGATTAGAACAGAGAAAAAGAAATTGTAATCAGAGAAAAATAAAATCAATTATTGCAATAGGATGTGAGGGGAAAAATAAAACAGAAACAACATATCTTAAAAATTTTTCTAGTAGAGAATGCATTATTAAATTTTCTACAGGAAGGCATACAGACCCAGTAGGCATGGCAAATGATTTAGTTGATTTTATAAAAAAAGAAGATATTAAAAAAGAATATGGAGATAAAATATATCTTTTAATAGATACTGATGTAAATCAAAATAAGCAAGATCAAATAAACGAAGCAAAAGAAATATGCAACCAAAACGATATAGAATTAATATCTTCAACACCTACATTTGAATATTGGTATATATTACATTATGGATATACATCAAAAAATTACCAAAGTAGTAAACAAGTCAAAAATGAAATGAAAAATAGAATACCTAATTATTCTGAAAGTATGGATGTGTATCCTATAATTGGAAACAAAACAGATATTGCAATAGCAAATGCTAAAAAAATTGAAAAATATCAAGAGGAAAATGGACAGGTTATAGATAGTGAAGGAGCTAATCCTCATACAAGTGCATATAAAGTAATTGAAGAAATTAAAAAGAAAAATAGTATGTGATATACCCGGACTTTAATTTAAAGAGTCCGGTTTTTGCATTTGAAGATACGAACTAGAATATAAAAGTCCAGATTTTAAAATACGGTTTCTTTGTCACATCTTGGTCACACTCTCAACAAAAAAAATTTAAACACATTTAAACATAAACAAAGAATCACCAATTTCACCGATTAACTTACTCTAACAAAGTATAACACAATTACACCAAATCTAGCAATATCAACACTTACGGACTCATAACTCTAAGGCGAGTTTGAAATAATTTTGATTTATAAATTTTTTTTAATCGTTACAGCTTGAATGGTTGTGGCGATTTTTTGTTGCCTTCAAATTGGTTGCTATAATGCTTGAAAATAACACTATTATGTCAAATTGTGGAGAAATTGGGGATCAACTTCCCAATTGACATAGAACCTCTAAGAAAATCTCATTTCATAAAAATTCTTAAAGTCATTTTTGCAACAAAGTAAATCAAAAAAATATAAATATGAGAGTTACAAAAAAGATTTTTAGATAATATTGAATTACTAATTTGCCTTGCTTGAAATCAACAAATTCTCTAATACATTTCCAGCAGTCCTATCATGAGATTTTAGTGGGTGAACATAGAAATTGTATGTAGTAGTAATTTGTGCATGACCAAGCCTTGCAGATACTGTTGCAACATCAACTTGCTGAGAAATAAGAAGAGTTGCATTTGTATGTCTTAAACCATGAAAATTAATTACAGGCAATCCAATCTTTTTAACGAACTGTTCAAACCATTTGCTAATTGTAGATGGATGAATAGGTTTACCATCATCTTGAACAAATAGCCTATTAGATTCGTGCCAGAAATCGCCTACAATCGTTTTTTGTTCATCATACCATAACTTATATTTCTCAAGTAAAGAAACAATAAAATCAGGTATTGCAACATCTCTTATTGAACTTTCTGTTTTAGGTGCCTTAGTAAAAACTCCTTTTTCAGAAAGATATTGACTAGACTTATTAATATTGATAATACCATTTTTTAAATCAATATCACTCCATTCAAGCCCAACAAGTTCACCAAGCCTTGCTCCAGTAAAAATATCAAGTAAAATTGCAGTACGATATTTAATTTGATTGCCTTTTAACTTTTGCAAATTATCAACAAGAACTTTAGTTTGTTCTTCATCATAATGACGTCTTAACGGCTTAGATGTTTTTGGCGGTTGAACACGTTCAGCAGGATTGCTTACAATAAGTTGCCAATATACTGCTTTATGAAGCATTGCTGATAGCAAACGATGATGTTCTAATATTGTCTTTTGAGATAGTGGTTTTCTTGTTTTCTTTCCATTATTGTTTTTTCTTCTAACAATTTGAGTATCTTCTTCAAGCAAATCATAAAATCTCATAATGTCTGTTGGCTTGATTTTATTTAGTTTATAATGTCCAAAATATGGAGTAATCCTTGTTTCTAGCATGCGTTTGTATCTGTAGTAAGTTGATGGTGCTAGTTCTTTTAATGCATAATCTTTTGTCCATATTTCTACATATTGTGCAAATGTTGGAATGCTTCCGTCTACTATTTGTCCACTTTCTACTTCTGTTAGAAATTTTGCAAGTTCTATTTGTGCTTCTGATTTTTTCTTGCAATGTATTGTTTTTTGACGCCTTATTGGTTTGCCATCTAGGTCATATCCTTTGAATACTACTAGCCTGTAACTGTTTTTTCCTCGTTTTTCAATACTACCTGTCACTTTTTTGCCTCCTTTCTGTTGTTTTTAGTAATTGTTTGTATTACTATGTTTTTATTGTAACATTTTTTGATTGGAAAACAAAACCCGACAGGGGATATGAGTGGGAAAATCAGAAAATGTAGGGGAAATATAGATTAAATTAAAAAATATGTTATAATGTTAAATATAAATAGTAAATGAAGGAGAAAAAAATGGAAAAAATAATTGTTATTGGAAGTCCTGGTGCCGGAAAAAGTTCATTTTCTAAAAAGTTAAAAAATATTACTAAATTACCATTATATCACATAGATATGCTATATCATAAAAAAGATGGTACACATATTACAAAAGAAGAGCTAGAAGAAAAATTAAAAGAAATCTTTAAAACGGATAAATGGATTATAGATGGAAATTATCAAAAAACATTAGAATTAAGAATGAATGAATGTGATACTATATTTTTGTTGGATTTTCCAACTCAAGTTTGTCTTGAAGGCGCAAAATCACG
The DNA here is from genome assembly GCA_905200315.1 of uncultured Clostridium sp. The sequence goes on along the minus strand of CAJKKA010000031.1, from coordinate 6,757 downwards.
AATCGGCCAAAAAAGAGACGATTTGCCTTGGGTAGAAGAGAAACTAGATGAAAATTTTAAACAATGCATTATTAATTTTACTAACGAAAAGTTGCCACAAATTTATAAGTTATTGGATAAATATAAAATGAATCATAGTATATTTATTTTTAAATCTAGAGATGAGGCTGATAATTATATACGTAATATGGAGAAAAAATATGCAAATATATAATTTAAAAAATAAATTAGAATATTTAGATGAAGTTGCAAAATTAGAATATGATGAATGGGCAGACAATAAAGAAGAAAATAGAAAATGTAGAATAGAAAGAAAAAAAGAGAAAATTTATAATGCATTTAATGATGAATTTTTTTGCAAGTTAATTTTAGTAGATAATAATAAGTTGATAGGATTTATATCTATATTTCCCAAAGATTGTGAAGAAGAAAAAGAACTAAAGCCGTGGTATGCTACAATGTATGTAAAAAAAGAATATAGAAAAAAAGGATATTCTAGAATATTAAATGATGCCATATTAAAAGAGGCAAAAAATAGAGGATTTACAACAATATATCTAAAAACAGACTTAAAAAATTATTATGAAAAGTTTGGAGCAATTTTTATAAAAAAATTAAAAACAGGTGAAACTTTATACAAATTTGAACTTTAGTAATATTTTACAAATAAAAAAATATATAATATAAAAAAGTGGAGAAGGCTATTTAAAATGAATGATACCGTTATTTATTTATTAGACATTCTGATACAGTTGAGGAAAATGGGATTAGAAACACAAATGAAAATTCTCAAATGATTAATGAAAAAGAAATATTGTCTATAAAAGGAGAAGAACAATCTAAGAAATTAAGCGAAAATACAGAATTACAAAATCTTGATGTTATTTGGACAAGCAACTATACAAGAGCAAAAGCTACTGCAAAATATATAGCATATAAGAACAATTTACAATATAACATAGACAAAAGATTGAGTGAAAGAAAACTTGGAAATATGGATGATTTAGCAAAATTTATGAATAATAAAGAAAACAGAGACCCATCTCGTGAACAATTAGCCTTTCCAGAATTTAAAACTCGCGATGGTGAAAGCGCAAATGATACTAATAAAAGGATGAATGATTTTTTTAATGAATTACTTGAGAAATATAAAGGAAAGAGAATAGCTGTTATAAGTCATGGTGGAACAATAAAATTCTATTTGTTAAGTTTTTGCAAAGTAAACGAAAGATTAAATCTTGAATACAAGGAAAATGAGTTGGCTATAAAATCTCCATGCTTATTGAAAATGACTTTTAGGAAAAATGAATTAGTAAATTTAGAACAAATGAAATTATAAGAAATATAAGATATGGGCTATGAGTTGGAAAGGGTAAAATAAAGTGCAATTTACACAAGCTTAAAGTGCAAAAATTGCACTTTAAACTCTATTCATATTATAGGAAATTCCTGTTTTAGAAGAAAAATTATAAAAAAATAAACAGGCATCATAAAAAAGCCTCAAAATATATAAAAATTTTGAAGTTTAAAAAGGTAAAGAATCATCATCTTTTATTTTATCAGGATTATATCCATAAAATTTAGCAGCTTCGTATTCCCAGCCTTCATCGTACTATAAAATACATATATTTTATACTATGAATTGTGTCGAAAGTCAAGAAAATTCGCCGTTTTCGTTGAAATAAATAGGTTTTATTGTTATAATTTTGAATATAAAAAATTAATTTTAGAATGAATGAAAATAAAATCAAAGATAAAATAAATTTAGGAGATGTAGAATGAAAGTTTTTAAAACAATAATGTCAAGTTTTAAGCATACAAAATTATTAATACTTATATTTTTTATATTAAGCATAGTACTAAATTATTTAACAACATATATACCAGTGGTAATACAATATTTTATAGATGTATTATTAAATCAAAATGTTAATAATGCTATAATAGAGAATTTTATTAGTGTATTTAATAATAAATTGTCATTTATTCCAATAGTATGTATATTTTTGCTACTGATTGAAGGAATAATTGTTTTATCAACATATATAAGAACAATAGTTAAAAATAAAATAATACAAGAATTCCAATTTGATTTAAAACTAAAGTTATTTGATCATATACAGAATTTAACATATCAAGACTTTTATAAAAATTCACTTGCAGATTTAGTACAAAATTCGACAGATGATGTAAATAATATAGTAAATTTTATAGAAAAACAATTTACATACATATTAGATATTGTATTAATAATTATTTTTGCAATATCCCAACTTGTAAATTTAGATTTAAGATTATCAAGTATTATGATTGCAGCAATTTCAATTATAATTCTATTATCAATATGGTATTTTAAGAAATCCAAACCAATTATAGAAAATAGAATAAAAGTACAAAGAGAAATGTATTCAGAGTTAAATGATAATTATTCAAATATAAAATTTATGAAGATTAACAATTTACAAAAAAAGGAAAAAGAAAGGTTTAATAAAATAAATGTAAAAAATTTTGAAGCAAATAAAAGCAAAGTAATAATTGATAGTTGGTATAATATGTTGTCTGTAAATATTGTAAAAATTCAAGCTCCATTTATATTTATATTAAGTAGCTTTTTATATGCTCAAGGCTTTATTTCAATAGGAAGTATATATGTAACGATAAATTACTCTAATAAAATAACAAGAGCATTTACAGATTTAGCAGAAATATTAGAATTTTTAAATTTATGCATTGCTTCATATAAAAGACTAGACAATTTATTAAATCTAACTTTAGAAGATGAAAAGACTGAAAATAAAAATATTGAAATAGAAAATACAACAATAACATTTAAAAATGCTAACATTAAGGTTAATGATAAAACAGTTTTGAAAAATTTAAACTTTACAATTAATCCAAATGAAAAAGTAATGATTGCAGGTAGTACAGGAAGCGGAAAATCTATATTACTAAAAACATTAGTAGGATTTTATGATTATGAAGGTAGCATAAAAATAGGAGAATATGAAGTTAGAGATTTAAATAAAAAATGTGTAAGAGAAAATATTTGCTTAGTATTACAAGACTCATATTTATTTTCAAAAACTATTGCGGAAAACATAAAAATATTAGTACCCCAAATAACATATCCAGAAATAGTAGAACTTTCAAATTTCTTCTCATTTCATAAAGATGTAACAAAATTTGAAAAAGGCTATGAAAGTGCAATTGGAAGAAATGGAATGGTATTATCAAAAGGTCAAAAACAAAGATTAGTATTGGTAAGAGCATATACAAAACCAAAACCAATAATGATTTTTGATGATTCTTTTAGTGCAATTGATAGAATAAATAAAAAGAAAATATTAGAAAATTTAATGTCATTAGAAGACAAGTCAAGCAAAATATTTGTTACTCATGATATTGAATTAGCTACAAAATTTGAAAAAATAATTTATATAAATAATGGAGAAGCGATATGTGGAACACATGAAGAATTATTAGAAAACAAAAATTATAATGAAGTATATAGTTTAAATTTGAATAAAATAGGAGAAGAATATGCTTAATAAAAAAATATTAAAGGAAATGTTTAATTTTACTACCAATAAAAATAAAACACTAAAAATTGGAATAATTATGTTTTTACAATCTTTACCATATCTTATATTTTATCAATATATACTATCTCAAGTAATTGACAACTATATACCAGATAAAAATGTAAATATGGTATTGATATTATCATCAATTTTGATTGTAATTATAGTAATTAGATTTTTCTTTGATAAATATTCGGAAATTCAAAGAAAAACATGTTATTATGATAATGATATGCAAATAAAAAATAAAGTATTTAATAGTATACAAGATGCAGATATTAGCAAATTAGATAAAATACAAGTAGGTAATTTATTTATTTTAACAACAACGCAAAGTTTTGAATCTTCACAATTATTTGTATGGAATTTTTTAGGAATATTTGCAGTAAGAATAAGAAGTATTTTAATTACATCAATTATAATGTTATTTATAGACTGGAAAATTGCATTAGTTGTTATAGGAATATTCATTCTATCTTATATTATATTGATACCATTTTATAATAATAATATGAAAACTTATAGAAAATTACAGCAATCTATAATTGATTTGCAAGGCAAAATTAATGAATATATAGATAGCTTTTCAACTACAAAAACATTAAGATTAGAAGAAATAAATATTAATGATATTAAGTCAATGTTAGGAAAAGCAAAATGTGAACTAATTAAATCTAGTAAAATTTTAGGATTACATACAGCTTTATTTGCTTTATTAACATTTTTTGCTACAATCGTAACTTTGATTATTGGTGGAAATCAACTCATAATAGGTGTTGGATTAGGTTCAACAATAATTCTAATAGTAGATTATATCAGTGATATTAGTAGCCATATGAACAGTCTATTAGAACATACACATGGAGTAATGAACAAATATAATTGTTTTATAAATATTTTAGAAATTGTAAGTATTAATAAAGAAGATGATAAAGGAACAATAGAATTAGAAAAAATTGATTCAATAGAATTTAAAGATGTAAAATTAAGTTATGATGGTGTAAACACAATATTAGAAAATATAAACTTAAAAATAGATAAGTCAATAACAATTGCAGTTGTTGGAAAAAGCGGAGCGGGAAAAACATCATTTGTTAATTTAATTCCACGATTTTATAATTTAACAGAAGGTCAAATCTTAATAAATGGAATTGATTATACAAAATACAAGTTAAGTGAATTAAGAAAAAATATTTCATATGTATTCCAAGACCCTGTCATTTTAAATATGTCTATAAAAGATAACCTAATGTATGGAAATGATAATGTGCAATTAGAAGATGTTATAAAAGTTTGTAAAGAAATAGGTATAAATGATAAAATAGAAACTTTTGATAATGGATATGATACAATTATAGATGCTCGGAACAGATATATTATCTTATGGTGAAAAGCAATTATTAAGTTTTGCTAGAGCAATTCTAAAAGATGGAAGTGTTGTAATACTTGATGAAGTAACATCAAATTTAGATTTGGAATTTGAAAAAAATGTTATGGAAGCAAATAAAGTTATTTTAAAAAATAAAATATCTTTTGTAATTGCACATAGAATAAATACAATTAAAGATGCTGATCTAATTATATTTATAGATGATAAGAAGATTGTAGAAATGGGAAATCATGAAGAACTTATTGAAAAACAAGGATATTATTATAATTTGTACATGAGTAAGGAAAAAGTTCAAAATAATTAATAAAAATTTTAAGACAATATATGTAATTTGAGCAGAGATTCAAGTAAGTCTCTGCTCAAATGAATTTAACAATAAATCAATTCATTTAATACAATTTCTTCTGCTAAATGCTTATAATTATTCATAAGCCCAGTCCATTCTAAAGGGTCAGTATCTTTCAAGTTTTCATCAATAGGATTTCTTTTTAGCATTTGTTTAATAAGTAGTTCAAACCTTCTTTTAGCTTGTTTGTCAGTTTCTACAATATGTTTTCTTAAAGTTTTGTTCATAAACATTATTATATATTCGGCTTTTTTATGTGATTTTAAATATTCTAATCTTAAGTGTCCATAATAACAAATACAAAATCAGAAATAAACTTAGAAAATAATACACTAAAATATGGATGTAATTTATTATTAAAAATAGCAGGAACAAGCGAATGGGGAAAAAGTGGAAGTAACGGAGGAGATGTAACATTAAATGCCACAAACCAAGAATTAGAAGATAATATAGAAGTAGACAGTATAAGCTTATTAATACTAAACTTAAAAGAAAACAGTACACTAAAAAGTGCAATAAATACAAATAACGAGGCAAAAAAATAGAATTAAATATAGATAGTACATCAAAATTAACACTAACATGAAACACATTTGTAACAACATTAAACGATGAAGATATAAGTTGTAGCAATATAGATTTTAATGGCTACACATTATATGTAAATGGAGAAGCAATAAATTAAAAAATGCAAAAATGTGACAAAGTTTGTCTAAAACCTTGCAAAAGTGTGATGAAAACTTTTAAAATGCTTGTAAAAATGTGATTTTACTTAATAACTATTATAAAGGTTTACAATATTACTAAAAACGATTTTCCATTAAAAGTATATAATGAAAAAATATTAAATATACCACTATTTTTAATAGAATATATAGAAAATTTTATAATATAAAGGTGGATATTAACTAACTTTATATTATATATTTTATGAAAGTAAATAATAAATGATAGGTAAAAGCAAAAATTAAATTATATTAATTAGTTGTTTTTACCTATCATTATTTTATTTTGTTAAATCTAAATTAATTAATTCAGAAATAGAACAATTTAAGAATTTGCACAAATCTTCTAAATATTTAAAAGAAATAGAGGTTGTTTTACCTTCTATAATTCTATTTAGATTTCTATTTGTAATACCCATTTGTTGGCATAGCCAATATTTGGTTTTTTCATTTTTCTTTAGTAGATTTTCAATATTAAAAGTTATCATATTATCACCAAAAAAAATTTTATAATAAAATAAATTTACAAATAAAGTATTTACAAATATCCTATTTTGATATACTATATATTCAAATAAAATATAGGAGGAAACAAATGAAAAAAATAAATGAACAAACAAACAATGAATGTGATATAGAAATATTCAATACTGTAGGGGCGGACGCTCATATCTGCCTAGAACGAAATCAAAGTAGAAATAATATTAAATTTGAC
>CAJKKA010000030.1 GCA_905200315.1 uncultured Clostridium sp. | reverse complement strand
TTCATACTAAAGTCAGACCTGATTTTCAGCAATTTTGAAGTATTCAGCTGAATAACTTTGCAAGAGGTAATTTGGCTTGGTGCTTCACCTGTTTTTAACTGCCGAACAACTTCAAGAAGCATTGTTGTTTTTCCAACACCATGTTCGCCAACAAGAATTGCATTGTTTTTCTTCTTTAATAACATGCATGACCAAAGTTTTTCAATCTCCTCATCTCTTGAAGAAATTTTTTCTGTCTGTGTACTCTTCTTACTTGATGATACATCAATCAAATAATCTTTTAACCGTACAGGAACTGTGTTTTTAGCATTGATTAACTGTTGCTTAGCAAAATTATAAATTTCAATAACTTGGCTTCTTTCAATTGATAACAATTCATCTCCAATTTTAAAAGTAATGTTTCCTGATGGATGTGCTACTATTATGTCATGTAGCTGCCCCAATGTAATAGAAATAACTGTGTCATCTCCTTCTGATTTTTGAATGTGAACTTTCACCAAAAAATTCAAATCTTTTTTCGTCATAATGAACCCTCCTTTGCTGTAATTTTAAAAAAGTTTCGAGAATATTTTATCATTTTTATTCAATTATGTCAACATAAAAAGAGAGGCATAATATGCCCCTCTAGTTCGTAAATATTTTTATTAGTTGAATTTAGTATTCATTGATTTTACAAATCCATATGGATCAATTCTAAAGAACTGCTCTCCAAGGATTCCTGTTGCTTTTGTGTTAACACTTTTCATAATTCTTTTTGCAAACTCATTTTTTACTTGAGTTTCACCATGATTTACAAGTACTAATCTTAAATTGGTAAATTGATTTAAAAAATTAATCATTTCATCTGCTTTAGCATGAGCTGAAAACTCTGTTGTATATTCAACTCTAGCTTTCTTCTCAACTAAAACTCCTGCAATATTAATAATATCTCCAATTTCAGCACTCTTAATGCGCTCTCCTAGTGTTCCTTCCGCAGTATATCCAGTAAACTGGATTAAACAATCTTCTCTACCTAAATATCTTGGTAAATAAGTTTGAGCGGGTCCATAAGTTCCCATACCAGAAGTAGTTAAAATTATTTTGCTTTCTTTACTGTCTTCCAATAATCTCATTCTCATTTGTTTATCTTCAACATACTTAAGATTTTTAGGAATAAGAGAGTTCCGTATTCTTTCTTTAATTTGAATTGAACCTCTTAAAAACAAATCAGTATACCGTATTGCTAACTTACCATCAAAATAGATAGGTACCTTAGTTGAAAGCTTGTTATTTTTCTGCCATTCACTTAAAATGTGCAAAATTTCTTGTGCTCTGCCAAGAGAAAAAACAGGAATAACAATACTCTTGTTTTCAGATACGGCTTCGAGAACATTTCTTTCAAAACATTCTTCTATTTGACTTGAGTCCATATTTCCATATGTTGATTCTTGAACAACTGTAAGCGGTAATTTTTTGATATATTCAGGAACTGGTTCAACATCGAAAAACATATTTTTCGAATTATAATCGCCAGTAAATAGAATATTAATATCTTCATATCCTTCCCGTATTGCCTGAACAAGAATTAAAGCTGCCCCTGGTAAATGACCATTACTGAGGAATGTTACTTTCACATACGGATTAACCCAAACTTCACGATTGAATTTACAGCCAATTATATTACTAAGCATAGTATCTTTATCTTGCATGGAATACAAAGGTTCTTCATTGTTTCTCTTAGCAAGATTTTTCAATACTTTTAAACTATCTTCCATAGCAAGTGAAATAAGGTTTTCAGTTACATATGTCATGTAAATATTTTTGGTATAACCTTTTTTAATTAAGAAAGGCAATCTACCTGTATGGTCTACATGATTATGTGTGACTAAAACAAAATCGAGTTCATTTGCATTAAACGGAAGTTTTTTATTTAAATCTGCATATTCCCGTTCCTGAAATAAACCACAGTCTACAATTCCCTTAATAGTTAGTCCATCATCATATTTGATAACAGCAAGATTGCAAGATCCCGTAACTTCTTTGTTATAAGACATAATATCAGCGTAATTCTTTAATCGAGCTCCTTCCATAAGTTGTCTCCTTTCATACTGAATGATTAAAAGTTTTAAAAATAAACTACTAAATCCTCCTTAAAAATATTTATACAAAATTTGCATATCTATATTTTATCAATTATGTTAAGCAAAGTAAATAGTTTAGGGTAAAAAAGAGAAATTTATATTGTAAAATATAAACTTCTCTTCAAATAATTTTTATTTGTAATTTTTTAAAAACTGATCCATTTTTTCTAAAAACTCTTCATTGTTTTTTGTTTGAACCATTTGGCTTATTAATTGTTCTGTTACATCTGCAACAGGTAAACTATTTAAAGCTTTTCTTAAGGCATCTACTGTTTCTTTTTCTTTTGCAGATAATAATAAGTCATCTCTTCTTGTTCCAGATTTATTTATATCTATTGCAGGGAAAATACGTTTTTCTGATAGTTTTCTATCTAAGTGTACTTCCATATTTCCTGTTCCCTTGAACTCTTCAAATATTACATCATCCATTCTACTTCCTGTTTCTACTAATGCAGAAGCAAGAATTGTTAAACTACCACCAAATTCAATATTTCTTGCTGCACCAAAGAATTTTTTAGGTTTGTGTAAAGCTCCTGGGTCAAAACCTCCTGATAGAGTTCTTCCTGATGAAGGGATTACTAAGTTATATGCTCTTGCAAGCCTTGTAATACTATCTAATAAAATAACAACATCTTTTCCTTGTTCTACTAATCTTTTTGATCTTTCTAAAACCATTTCCGCAACTTTAACATGATGCTCAGGCATTTCGTCAAATGTAGAGGCTATAACATCTCCATTTATAGAACGTCTCATATCTGTAACTTCTTCTGGTCTTTCGTCTATTAGTAAAACAATTAATTCTACTTCTGGATTATTTTGTGTAATGCTATTAGCAACCTTTTTTATAAGAGTTGTTTTTCCAACTTTTGGTGGAGCAACAATCATTCCTCTTTGTCCTTTTCCTATTGGACTCATTAAGTCTATTATTCTCATTGCATATTCGTTTGATTTAGTTTCTAAATGCATTCTTTCAGTAGGATAAATAGGAATTAAATCATCAAATTTAGTTCTTCTATATGCAACTTCTGGAGCTTCGCCATTAACTTCGCCAACAAAAATTAATGATGGGAATTTTTCTCCTTCTTTTGCCATTCTAGATATACCTTTTATTTTATCACCTGTATCTAGTTTAAATCTTCTTATTTGAACTGGTGATATATATACATCATTTGGTGTAGATAAATAATTTTCTCCCCTTAAAAATCCATATCCATCAGGTAATACCTCTAATATTCCTTCTACTATTTTATCGTCTTCATTTGTAATTTTAAAAGTAGGATTATTATCATCTTTTTTTTCTTCCACTTTTTTTATTTTTCCATCATTTAATAATATTATTAAATCTTCTTTTTTTAATTTCGAAAAATTTTTTAGTCCTTTATTTTTAGCTAATTCACGTAATTCAGTTAGTGTAAAACTTTCTAACTCCATATATAAGCCTCCCTTTTTATATTAAATTAATATTTTCGGATTTTCAAAGAAAACAATTAAAAATTTGAATAAAAATACAAGAATCCCTAAAAAGAATTTTTAGGGATATTAATTTCCCACATCTATATATAATCTTTCATTTGGTAAATACATATTAAGTTTTTCTCTAGCTATTTGCTCAATATATTCATTTGAATTTACATTCTCTTTTTTAGACTGTAATTCGCTTTTGTATTCATTTTGCTCTTCAATTTTTGCTGTTAAATATTTTTGTTCGTTCTTATATGAAGAAAGTGTATGTTGTTGTTTTATAAATATTAATGAAATATATATTATAAAAAATGAAATTGAACATATTTTTAAAATGCTTCTCTTATTAATTTTTTTCATATGTAATTCGTCTTCCTTTATATATAAATTTACTACCTTATTAATTTTTCTACATTATATCTTAAAATCCTTCTTAATTGCAACATTTTTGTTAAATATTTTTACTAAAAAATTATTTTTTACCATATTTTTTTGTTTCAATTTGTCGATTACAGTCTTAAATGGTAATAATATATATTTCTTTATTACTTTAAAAGGTTTTATGATTAAAGTAGATATTAATGAGATAAGAATTTTTAGAATAAACACATTTATTTTTATAACATATTTGCTTATTGTAAGCATGTATATTATTGTTCCTAAAATTATTCCAGCAAATACATATACTCTTATTTCTCCACTATTAAATTTATACATATTATACAATATAGAAATACCAGTAAAAATCCAAAATAGTATATCTTGAAAATATGTTAATAAATCACGTGTTTTAAAAGTCTTTCTTAAAACTCTAAAAAAATCAAAAATCACGCCAATGCCTATTCCGGTTTAGAACAAATATAAAAAAAATAAGAGCTTGATTTAACGAATAATTTTGCATTATTTTCCTCCAATTTTATTTGAATATTTTACTTAAGAATCCGCTTTTATTATCTCCATGTTCTTCACTATAAGCCATATTGTATATATTTCCTTCTACTATTACCTCTGAGGTATCTATACTTAATTTATTTATACGTAAATTATCTCCTTTAACTGTAAGCATTCCTAGCTCTGTATCCATAATTACAACTTGATCATCAAAGCTTAATACATCTAAAACACCTGAAACACTTAATTTTTCTCTATTTTCTAAAATTAGATTTTGAATTAAACCAGAATTAACACTTTTTCTTTCTTCAAGAGTCATACTGCCTCTCCTCCCTATTTAAGTTATCTCCTACATTTAATATATGTTCATATTTTTAATTTTAGAACCATTTTTTGTAAATTATGTTGACTTTTGATGTATTTACATTATATAATAATTATGTAACTTTTTTATTAATATCACTAGTATATTAGTGATATGCACATTGAAAAGGAGTGAATATTATGATGAAAACTTTTATTCTTCGGACACAAAGCCTACTCTCATCAACAGATAGTACCCTTAGATTTGGAAACGATAATGAGATCGTAATTCCATTCTGCGAAATTGACGAACTCGAAAAAAATTCTAGAACCTTCTCTGAGAAAGGCAGAATTGCTAAGAAAATTCTAGAATACTTGAATTCATTTAAAATAACAGAACTTTTAAGTGAAAAAGGTGTAAAGCAGAAAAATGGCTCAACTTTAAGAATTGAGAGAAATTTTTCAGATGTAGAGTTACCTGGAATAGATCTTCCTTCTTTAACCTTTGACGAGAGGCGTTGTTTACAAATTGCTTTAGGTCTTAAAAACAAAGTTTCTAAAAGACCTGTGATTTTGGTTACAAAAAATCCAGCCTTAAGATTAAAAGCAAAGTCTATCGGTATTCAGGCACAGTATTTTAAAGACGATGTTTTTCCATCTTTAGAAGAGCAATATAAAGGTAGAATAGATTGTATTACATCGAGTGAAAAAATGGACTTGTTTTTTGAGCAGAATTCTATTGAGCCAAAGTCAATTTACAATTATGCTCAGTTTCCCTGGATGCCAAATATGTTTTTAAATATTAAATCGGCAGATGGAAAATCCTCTGCCTTAGCAAGGTATGATGGTGAGAAAATTGTCAAATTAAATTACATATCACATACACCTTTAGGTGTTATTACAGCAAATGCGGGTCAAACAATGCTGAAAGAAGCTTTGTTAACGCCTGCAGATATTGCACCTTTGGTAATTGTTAAGGCTCCTGCCGGAACTGGCAAAACTTACATTTCTCTTGCAGTTGCATTGGAAGAAACAATGAGAGCTAACAAATACCAGCAAATTTTAGTTACTGCACCTGTTGAGGAAATTGGAGAGCATATTGGATATCTTCCAGGAGATGTTGATTCCAAAATTTCTCCACACATCGGTGGAATTTTGGATAACGCAAAACAACTTTTAAATAAAGGCTCCGATAAGAAATTAAGAAAACCTGAATCTTTGATCAGCCATGGTACAATGGCAATTCAGGCAATTGGTATGCTCAGAGGACGTACAATTACAGATACATTTTTTATCATCGATGAAACTCAGAATATTGAGCCGGATGATATCAAATCAATTGTAACTCGTGCAGCCAAAGGTAGCAAGTTTGTATTTCTTGGAGACCCAACACAGATTGATAATCCAGCATTAAATGAAAAATATAATGGATTAGTATATTTATCTGAAAAAATGAAGGATTCTCCTTTAGCATGGCAAATAGCTTTAAATGATAATGAATCCGTTAGAAGTGATCTTGCTCGCTATGCAGCATCAATTCTTTAGGCTAATTCATCATGATGAATTAGTATTCTTTATTAAAGAATACTAAAAACCTTTAAACAAAAAAAAACGAAACCATAAATAATATGTGGTTTCGTTTTTATTTTTATTATTTTATTAATTTTTTATGCAATTCTTCTACTAAAGTATCAGCTACTTTACCTTTAAACATAATTGCTATTTTTGAATCGCTCAAATCTACTCTTAAAATTGGTACTTTATTTTCCTCTATTGTTTTCATTGTTTTCTTTAGAATTTCGTCATCTTTCATTATTCCATATCCTATTATAGATATTTTAGATACATTGAAATATGTGCAATCTAGCATATCTAATTTTTCATCTAGTAATTCATTAAATTTATTGAAAAATTCTGTTTTTATTGTAAATTTTATATCCAAATTATATATACTGTTATTTATTAAGTTGTTTATCTTTATTCCTTCATTTATTAATGTGTTATATATATTATTAAATAGTTCTATAGAATATGTTTCAGATTTAGCATGTATATATATAATTTTATCATTTTTAACTATGCTTTTCACTCCGCTATCTTCTATTTTTTCATTTATAACTGTTCCTTGTTTATTATTAAAAGTTGATTTAGTTATGATAGGTATATTAAATTTTTTTCCAATTTCAACGCATCTATTATGAAGAACTTTTGCTCCTTCACTTGAAATGTCAAGCATTTCTTCGTATGAAAGTGTTTTAAGTTTTTTACTATCTACAATTTTATTTGGGTCAGAAGTATATACTCCATCTACATCTGAGAAAATATAGCAATGTTTTGCTTTTATAGCTGCCGCAATAGCAACAGCTGTTGTATCTGAGCCTCCTCTTCCCAAGGTTGTTATGTCTTCATTTTCATTAACTCCTTGAAATCCTGCAACAATAACAATTTTATTATCGTTTAACTCTTTTTCGATACGAGAAGTGTCAATGTAATCTATAATTGCATTTTGATTTGTATTATTTGTTAAAATACCTGCCTGCCATCCTGTTAGTGAAATTGCTTTATATCCTAATTTATTTAATAAAATACTTAATTTTGAAATAGAAACTTGTTCACCTGAACTTAATAAAACATCCATTTCTCTGTCATTAGGTACCTTATTTAATTCAAGTGCTTCTTTTACTAATCTATCTGTTGTTTTTCCTTGAGCTGAAACAACAACAATTATTTTATTGCCTTGATTATAGAAGTTTATAATTTTTTCTGCAACTATGTTCAATTTTATATTATCTGCAACTGAGCTTCCTCCAAATTTTAATACTATTGTGTCCATAGTAGGCACCTTCTTTATTTAATTATAAATAGGCTTAGAAAATATAATATTTATTACATTAAAAGCCTAATACATTATATGCATGTTTTTTATTTTGTGTTATTTATAAGTATACAAAATAATTGTATCATTATTATTTTGACTTATATTTATAATTTCGGGTCGTCGGGGACGCCGACCCCTACATATAAAATATAATTTACTATAATATAAAAAAGCGACCAATGGTCGCCCCTACAAATCATTGTTTATATTTAATTTTAAATAACTTTCTATGAATTCGTTTATTTCTCCATCCATAACTGCTTGAACGTTTCCTGTTTCATAATTTGTTCTATGATCTTTTACCATAGTATATGGACAAAATACATATGAACGAATTTGACTTCCCCATGCTATTTCTTGTTGTATTCCTTTTAGATCTTCTATTTTATCTTTGTGTTCTTTTTCTTTTAAATCTAACAATTTTGATTTAAGCATTTTCATTGCTGTTTCTTTATTCATAGTTTGAGAACGCTCAGATTGACATGTAACAACAATATTGGTTGGTATATGTGTAATTCTTATTGCGGAATCTGTTTTGTTTATATGCTGTCCTCCTGCTCCTGAGGCTCTATATGTATCTATTCTTAAATCTTCTTGTTTTATATCTAATTCTATATCTTCAGTAATTTCTGGTAATACTTCTAAAGATGCAAATGATGTATGACGTCTTCCGCCACTATCAAAAGGAGATATTCTAACTAGCCTATGCACTCCCATTTCTCCTTTTAAATAGCCATATGCATATGGTCCTTCTACTAGTGCTGTTACACTTTTTAAGCCAGCTTCTTCCCCATCTAAATAATCTAATTCTTTTACTGTAAATCCATTTTTATTTGCCCACCTTGAATACATTCTATATAACATTTCTGCCCAGTCTTGAGATTCTGTTCCTCCTGCTCCTGGATGAAGTGTTATTATTGCATTATTTGAATCATATTTGCCAGAAAGAAGTGTTGCAATTTCTAACTTTTCAGTATTTTTAGTTAATTCTTTTGTGTTTTGTAATAATTCATTCATTAAATCATTATCAAATTCTATTTCTAGCAATTCATTCATTTCTATTAAATTATTTACTTCATTAAAAACCTTAAAATAGCTTTCTTTTTTATCTTTTAAAATTTTAATTTGTTGCAAAATTGGTGCATTTAATTTGCTATCTTCCCAAAAGTTTGGCTCTAATGTTTTATTTTCTAGCTTTTCTAATTCTTTTGAAACATTAGTAATGTCAAAGAGATCCACCTAAACTTTCTATTTTAGATTTTAAATTTTGCAATTCTTTCAAATTGTCTTCTAATTCTATCATTTTATCATCTCCTTTTATTATTGCATAAAAACATTATGTTTTTCTTGATTTTTATCTCTCCACGCATCTTTATATCCACTAATATTATTATTTTTTATGTTGATTGTTTGAGCGTTTTCATCTGCTAAATTTAAAGCATATATTAAGTTTCTGCTTATATTTCCTTTTTCAGATTTAATAGTGTTTCCTTCAAAATTAACTGTATGATTTTCTAAGCTTCCTCCATTAAACATTAATAATATAGATTTACCATTTGCTGAGATTTCATCATATTTATTTTCAAATGTGTTATCTATAATATTACTATCGTAATTCATTCCACCTTTATAATATTGAGCAATAGCCCCAAAGCCTTTATTAAAGGTAACATTGTTATTTTTTAACATTTTAGGTTTATTAATAAATATTGTTACTGGTTCATTAAATATTATTGTATTATTAGTGTTTTCGAAACATCCACTAAATGCCTCAGAAATCTCGCAATTTGCAGTTACTGTATTATTGTTAAATAATATATTTTGAGAGTTTGATGAAATTATTCCATTTATTGCTTTTTCTGTTTTATTATATATTTCTATATCGTTATTTTCTATTTTTACATCTTTTAAATTATTTTCTGGAAAATATATTAAAAATGTATTTGTTAGTGTTGTTATACGTTCAAATTTTATTTTATTATTTTTTATGCTTAAATTTGTAGCATTCTTTGAAACAAGCAAATCCATTGTTGCTTTTACATCTATCGTGTTATCTTCAAATCTTATGTTTTCAGCCTTAGTGTTAGAACCTGAACCTAGTGTGAAACTCATTGTACTTGGATCTGTGCTTTCTGGCATTATAAATGTATTGTTTAAAATATTTACATTTTCAATACTCCCACTGAATACAGCTAGTATTTCATCGTGACATTTTTTATAACAAGTATTATTTTTAAATGTAACATCACTTACTCCTCTTTTATGAAAATCTCTTATCCATATACAACCACCAGCACTACCATCATGAGCTAAATATAAATTGCAATTTTCTATTAAAACATTATGCCAATTAGAATACAAATCTATATTGTTGTATGCATGTTGACTACTTGTTGTTTCTGGAACTTTAAAAGAGCATCCTAAAATATTTATATTTGTAGCTCCTACGTATACTTGTGAATTATATAAACTTTCAATATTTTTTGTTTCTCTAGCTTCAATATTTACATTATTTAAATTACAATTATTTGATTGCATTATAAATAGAAATTCATTTTTTCTTTCAGGATTATAGTCATCATCTGTAAATATTGTACTATTATTTCCAATTACATTTACGTTCTCTTTTTCCATTTTTATTATATCTGTAATTTTATATTCTCCATTTGGAATTTCAATATTTTCTATTCCAGAATTTAATGCTTTTCTTAAATATAAAACATCATCATTTATTCCATTTCCTCTTGCTCCAAATTGTTTTACATTAACAGTGTTATTTCTAACAGAAAGAGCTGCTATAAGTCCATTGTTTAGTTGTATATACAGTCCATTGTCAATATTCAAGTTAGAATTATTTTCTATAATATCATATCTGCCAGCTCCACCATCGTTTGCCTCATAATAACCTAAAGTTTTGTATTTTTCACCAATCTTTGCATCTAGATTTTTAAGTTCATCAATATTATTTATTTGAGTATATCTATCTGTAGCCGGTTCTAAAGGTATACTTGGTACAGAATTTGTAATTGAATTTTCATTAAATTCTTCAAATCCTTCTTTATCGTAGTTCTTAAATTCTTCTTTCTTTATTATAAAATCACAAATTTCACTTATTAAAGTATTGTTTATATCACCCTTATTTATTAATTCATAAATATCACTTGAATTTATATAACCATTATTATTTTCGTCTCCATATAGTTGTATAGTATAATCTTCTTTATTAGAAAAACTAGAAATATTTCCATTTGTAATTAGGCTATTGTCATTTAATTCTACATTACCATTTTTTAAAGCTATTGCTTTAGTTCTCTCTTTAAAGGTTTGAAGATTCATACTTCTTGTTTCATTTCCTGTAGATAAAACAACTAATATATTCTTATTATTTTTGTTTATAAGAATTTTATCATCGCTTGTAGCAAATATATATTTACAAGTAAATGCAATAACTCCTACAAATATAATAGCAAAACTAAATATTATTTTTCTTTTTTTATCTAAATTTTTATTTGTTAGAATTAAAATTAACAATATTATGATTATTACAATCAAAAATAAATATATATATGAATCTTTAACTCCGGCAAAAGGTAAGGCATCTATTTTCTTTATTGTTTCATCTTCTGAACTATTGTTAGCGATATTTTCATTTGCTTTATCTATATTTTCGTTTAAACTATTCTCTGTTTTATTGTCTACCTTATCTACAATTTTAATGTTTTTACTAGATAAATCTGAAATTACTTTTTCTTCATTTTTGGTGTGAACTATTATATTTTCTACGTTAATCTTTGTAGTTCCTACTGTATTAGCTTTAAATTTTAATACAATATTTGTAGTTCCTATTTTATTTACATCATAATAACATGCAAGTATTTTTGAATTATCATAATTCAAATTAATCTTTAACTCGTTCGTATTAGCTCCAATATATGTAAGTTTATTAGAATCATATAAAACCGAAAAATCTGCAGTGATAACTGGTTCTTCAAAACTAATTACATATTCAAATATTTGATTTTTTGATACTTCTTCTTTATTATTAAACGCAAAAGAATTTGCTCCTATGCATAAAGTAATTAAAAATATTATTATAACTATTACTACATTTATTCTCTTTTTCATTTTTCACCTCGTACAATATTGATTATAACAAATAATAGAGTTTTTTTCTATAAAATTACCCAAAAAAGTGGCTTCGCCACGCGGGCAGCCTTAAGGACGCCGATCCGATCCCCACATCTAAAATAGAAATTTCCTATAATAAAAAAAAGAGTATATCTATATGATACACTCTTTTCATTCTTTGCTTTACCATCAATTTTATTACTTATTGCTTTTAATGTTTCTACATACTCTTTTTCCAAAGGACTTGCCTATATAATACTTTTTCTGATGACCTAATATCATTAATTCTAGCAAGTAATTCTTTCCAATAATTACCTCCACCATTACCTTTAAGTCTTTCATCGTCCATAGTGAAACCTTTAATCATATATTCTTTTAATCTTTCAGTCGCCCATCTTCTAAAATTAGTAGCAACTTTCGATTTTATTCTATATCCTAAAGATAAAATCATATCTAAATTGTAATATTTAACTTTTCTTTCAACTTTTCGATTTCCTTCTTTTTGAACTGTCAAGAATTCCTTGACAGTTCAATTTATGTCTAATTCTTCTTCATCAAAGATATTTTTAATATGCAAACTTATATTTTGTTTAGTTGTATCATATAAGTCAGCCATCTGTTGTTGTGATAACCATACTGTTTCATCTTCAAGTTTTACATCTATTTTTGTCGTTCCATCATCAGTTTGATAAATTACAATATTATTGTTATTTTCTTCCATTGTTATACCTCCATTTCTATTAGATTTTAAAAGGTGTCAACAAATATAATCATTGTTCACACCTTTATTTTACTACATATTTTTAATATTTTGTTGACAAGTTATAAAACTCGAACCAATTTATCTTTAAAAAAAATTAAATCTTTCCCTTATTTTATGCTACTTTCCACAGCAATTCTTATATTTTTTACCACTTCCACAAGTAGTGGATGTTCCCATATTATCAGTATTATTTATACTTATAGTATTATTCGTATTTCCTTGTTTATCAGACTAGGTAACATCTATATTATTTGTATTTATTATATTACCTGTACTATAAGTATTTCTCTAACGTGGACTTCTTGTGGACATTGTCCACATCCGTTCACTAATATAAGTATATCATATTTTCTTATCTTATAAAATGTGCAAATAATTTTCTATAAATATTTATTAGAAATGTACTTTATATAATAATTTCTATTATTTTTTAATGCGCTAATTATATCATTAAATAAATTTCTGTTTTCTTGTTTCCTAATCAAATTTAAATATCCTTTACATTCCTCAAATGTTATATTTTCTATTCGTTGCTTTAATATATCAAAAATTTGATCTTGATATTTATCAACTCCTATAAATATATCACTTAAAATTACTGTCTTATTTCTAATGTCAATATCATCTATTTTATAACATATATTAAATAATACATATTGTTTCTCAATTATTGACTTTGTTTTTGGTTTTAAATACTCATTGATAATCTCAACACAATTAAGTATTTCTTCAATGTTATCATAATTATTTATTGCCATTTCAATATATCTATTTAATACCTCATCATATTCTATTTTATTCAAAATAACGTCACACATCATTACATTAACAATTAAATCATTTTTATCTTTATGGTGAATATTTTCAAAATCAAACGATTTATGTGGATTAGGGATTTCAATTGAGCTATGAATCATTAAGTAAATATCATTTACAATTTTTTCATCTTTTTCTACCATCAATAAATGTGCTAGCAATCTTATATGTCTTATTTTTTCATATAAAATTTCATTTTTTGAAGTTATTATCTCTTTAGCTAGTGGTAGATATTTATTTAAAATAAAGTTTTTATTTTCATCTTTATACCTTTCTGAACTAAATATACTTGTACCAATATTATAATCATTCCAATATCCGACAAAAACACCAGGATTCCTTTCTCTTTCTTCATGTCTTTGCCTATAAATATTAACTATACTTTTAATTGCTTCTAATTCATTATCTCTTATTTCAACGTTGTATAAAATATTTTCTGTACTATCCTTATTATTAAATAACTTATCATATTTTTTTATGTTTGGTTTTCGCTGTTTTATTTTTATAATACAGTCTGAAAAGTCAAAATTAATATGTTCCTTATTTTTTATCAGTGAATCTATTATAAATTGAAAAGAATTAAAATCACTTTCAGATAATTCTTCTACTCTAATTTCATTTACTATTTTTCCAAAATCAATATAAAATCTTGAATATTCCTTTTTAAAATATATTGCAAGAAGAGCTAATAATTCACTTATTTTTTTATTTCTTAATATATTATTTCCAATTGCCTTAAAAGCATCACTAATTATATTTATTTGATATTCCTTATCTATATCAATAATCGAATAAATATCGGCTGTTAACTCATCAAATAACAAATCATTAATATATCGTCCATATATGTCGTACAAAAATATGTTATTTTTGTCTAATTCAAATCTAAATAAAGATTTTCGAACTTCGATTAAACTATTTATAAATTCCTCACTATTCACAAAACAATATTTTAATTTAATCTTATTATACAAATTTCTGTATTTTTTAAATTCACCACTTAGGAATAACATCTTTAACGTTAATTTATAAAATTCTTCGTCTTCAAATGTTTCAGCATACATATACATTATATTAGATATTAACTCTCTAATAAGCCTCATGTGTGTTATTGATCCATAAAAAACTGTTAAATATAAAAGTTGCTGTATTTGTTTGAAACAATTTTCTAATCCGATTCCATAAATAGTTGTATATTTTGATTTTGTTTTATTACTAAAAATAGTTTTTGATAAGCTGTCAAAAATTTCAGATTTAATTCTATCCACATCAGGATATGATAACTTATGCTTATTTGCGTCAATTTTTCTTTGGTATTTATTGTCAAAAGTAAACTTATTAATTGTATTTTCATATTGCTGAAGTATATTTCTGCCATCAATACAAATATCATCTAAATACCATTCTGGAAAATCATTAAGATTAACAGCATAATCAAACAATTTATCATATTCATTTGATGCTTTTTTTAAATCGCCACGAAAATATGCAAAATTGGCTTTCCAGCGTCTGCAAATTGTACTATCATCACTTAAATCAAACTCTAATTTTAAATTGTGATAAAATTCTATTAATTCTTTATCAGGAAAGTCACTCAATCCAAATATCCAATTTACTATTTTTTTTCCTAATATTAATGGTTTACTAGTAAATTCATATTTCTTGTCATTAAAATATGGAAAAGTTAAATGATAAGCATAATTATCTAGTTCATCAAATTTATTAAGATATTTCTTATAGAACTCATTGTAATTAACTTTATTTGTTAAAAGTTCATAACTTCTATTCATATTTATTTGAAAAACTGTAGTTTTATATATGTTTGTTTCATCTCCGTTAATTACTTTTTCAATATTTTGATATGTTGCATTTGAATTATTAATTTTTCTATTATCTATTTCTATCCCCATTATAAACTTCTCCTATATTATTATATAGTGCATTTTTGTTATTAACTTTTCTATTATCTTTTTTTATAGTTCCAATACTGCTATATTTATTCTTTATAATTACAACGCTACCAATACTGCCTCCAATAAAACCTGAAATTAGCGGAATAATTATATCTATTAAAACTTCTTTTAAACTCATTT
>CAJKKA010000029.1 GCA_905200315.1 uncultured Clostridium sp. | reverse complement strand
TACTTGAATCACTTTTTTTCTATATTTTTTGTTTCACATCAATTGTAACACTACATTTTTCAAATTTTTTTATTTTTTTTATAAAATATCAATTTTATATAACATAAAAGGCAAAAAAATTTTTCTAAACTATTTTGCCTTTTATAATTTTTAATTATATTTTTTACTATATCTCTTCCTCTATATTTAAAAGTCTATTGTATTTTGCTACTCTATCTGTTCTACAAGGTGCTCCTGTTTTTATTTGCCCTGCATTTACTGCTACTGCTAAATCGGCTATAGTAGTGTCTTCTGTTTCTCCAGAGCGATGCGAAATTATTGTTTTATAGCCGTATTTTTGAGCCATTTTTATTGCATCTAATGTTTCTGTTAATGTTCCTATCTGATTAAATTTTATTAATATTGCATTTGCAATTTTATTTGTTATTCCTTTTTCTAGTCTTTCTACATTTGTTACAAATAAGTCATCTCCTACAAGCTGGCATTTATCTCCTATTTTTTCCGTTAGTATTTTCCAAGCTTCCCAATCTTCTTCTGCTAGTCCATCTTCTATTGAAATTATAGGATATTTTTCTACTAACATACACAAATAATCTATCATTTCTTCTTTTGTTTTATATTCTCCTGTTTTCCAGAATAAATAGCCGTCTTTTCCTTCCTTCTTTGCTTCATCATACATTTCTGTACTTGCTACATCTAAGGCTAAACATACATCTACTCCTGGTTTATAACCTGCTTTTTCTATTGCTTTTATTATGCTTTCTATTGCTTCTTCTTCATTTTCCAAGTTTGGTGCAAAACCACCT
Organism: uncultured Clostridium sp.; assembly: GCA_905200315.1. The sequence continues at coordinate 14,878 of CAJKKA010000029.1, read as the reverse complement.
TCATCTCCAACTGAAATTACATGTCCACTTTCTTTTAAAATTTTCTTTAAATTATGGTATACTTCTGTTCCTATTTGCAATCTTTTAGCAAAACTTTTTGTTCCTACAGGAATTATCATAAATTCCTGCATACTTATATTGTTATCTGAATGCTTTCCTCCATTTAAAATATTCATCATTGGAATTGGCATTTCTGTTGCATTTATTCCTCCTATATATTGATATAATCCTATTCCAAGTGAATTCGCAGCAGCTTTTGCAACAGCTAAAGAAATTCCCAAAAGTGCATTTGCTCCTAATCTAGACTTATTTTTTGTTCCATCTAATTCTATTAGAAAATTATCTACCTTTCTTTGTTCATATACATTCATACCAATTAATTTACTTGCTATTTTTTTATTTACATTTTCTACTGCAATTTCAACACTTTTACCTAAATATTTTTCTTTATTGCCATCGCGTAACTCTACTGCTTCAAAGCTTCCTGTAGAAGCACCTGAAGGAACAATAGCTGTTCCAGAAAATCCATGTTCAGTTACAACTTCAACTTGAACTGTTGGATTTCCTCTTGAATCTAAAACCTGAATTGCTCTTGCATTTTCTATTCCTAAAAAATCTTTCATAATAAAAAACCTCCATAACTATATAAATCTATTTTTTACTAATCTAAATAAATTTATACAATTATGGAAGAATTTATATTTTTTATACTGCTTTTTTCATTAAATCTTCTTTAATTACAGAATAAATTATTTTACTTATCATTTTTCCATTTTCTTTATTTACTTTTCTATTTCTAAGAACTGCTTCTTTTTGCATATTTACTTTTTCTAAAACACTTTCATTGAATTTTGTTAACTCTTCATCATAATCAAAGAAATATGTTGATAAAATATCATATCCTTTTTCTATTATTAAAAATTTTATAACTCTTTCCAAAGCTTCTTCAAGATAACCTTCTTTTTCATATTTTTCTCCTATTATAAATGCAGACATATTACATTTTCTTTCATTTTCTAATACAATTCTTATATAGCCTATTGCTTTTCCTGTTTTTTTGCATTCTAATACCCATACAGGCTCTCCATTCGCAAATTCATTTCTTAATGATGCTATCATAACTTTACTTTCTTCTTTACTTTCGTGTTTTTTATAATCAAAGCATCCTGCAATTTTTTTACTACTTGCCCAATTCTTATAGGCATCTTCTAAATCCTCTTCATGAAATTTCCTTAAAAATAACCTTTCGGTTTCTAACTCCCTCATTTAACTCATCCTCTTCTTTGTAAATTTCCGATAATGCATATTGTACTATTAGCATTTTTTAAATACAATAAAATAACATAAAAAAAATCATATTTCGTTCGCACATATTCGACAAATTAAGACATTTATTTCAATTTGTAATAATTTTAAAATTTTTAATCTATTTTTCAAATCATAATAAATATTTTTAAAATTCATTTACAAATTTCACTTTTTAATATACAATACCTTAAGATTTTATTTAGTTTTTAAGGAGTTTTTATGCAAAGAATTTTTACTCATTCTGAAAATGATACAATTAATTTTGGTAAGTTTTTAGCTAGTAAATTACAAATTGGCGATATTATTGTTTTAACAGGTGATTTAGGTTCTGGTAAAACAAAACTTACTCAAGGTATTTTAAGTTATTTTGGCTTAGAAAATGAGATTTCTAGCCCTACGTTTACAATTGTAAATGAATACAATTCTGAAAATATTAATTTATATCATTTTGATGTTTATAGATTAGAAGATGTTGATGAGTTTTATGCTATTGGTGGTGACGAATACTTTTCTAAAGGTATTTGTATTATTGAATGGGGTGAATTAATTGAGCAAGCTCTTCCTAATAACTATATAAAAATTAATTTTACAAGAAACTTTGAAAACGAAAACGATAGATGCTTGGAATTAGATTTCCATGGCAATTTTAGGTTAAGAGGTGAAAATTTTGAAGATTTTAAGTGTTGAAACATCAAGTATAGTTTGTAGTGTTGCTATATTAGAAGATAATAGAATTTTATATAAAAATTCTATAGATAACGCACTTTCACATTCTGAAAATTTAATGCCTATGATAAAAAAAGCTTTTGGTGAAACAAATCTTACTCTTGCAGATATAGATTTATTTGCTTGTAGTAAAGGTCCTGGTTCTTTTACAGGTATTCGTATAGGAATTTCAACAGTAAAAGCTTTTGTAGATGTTTATAATAAACCTTCTTTTGGAATAAGTTCTTTAGAAGGGTTAGCATATAATATTGAAAATTCGGAATATGTTTGTTCTATAATTAATGCCAAAAATAATAATGCTTATGCAGCATTATATGAAAATAAAAATGGCATTTATGAACTAAAATTAGATTATTTATCTACAGATATAACTTCTATAATTAATAAATTAAATTCATTTATTGATGAAGATATAACTTTTGTAGGTGATGGTAGTGTAGAATTTAATAACTTGTTGAAAACTACTTTTAAAAATGCAAATTTTGCACAAAATAATACCAACAAATGTAATGCCGTTTCTATAGGTATTGCTGCTTTTAACCATTTCGAAAATAATTTGAATTTTGATAATTCTTTGTCCCCTATGTACTTAAAAAAATCTCAAGCAGAAAGACAATTAGAGGAGGAAAAATTAAAATGAATTTAGAATTAAATACTATGAAAATTTCGGATTTAGATTCTATTTCAGATGTTTTAGACACTGAATTTGATAACTTTTGGAACTATAATGTTTTTAAACAAGAATTAGAAAATGAAAATTCTATATACATAGTTGCTAAAAATAATCACGAAATAGTTGGTTATGGTGGAATTTGGAAATCTGTTGATGATGTTCATATAACAAATATTGTTACTAAAAAAAATATGAGAAACTTAGGCATTGCAACTCAAATTTTAACCAAACTAATTAATATAGCCAAAAGTTTAAAATATACTTCTGTTACTTTAGAAGTAAATGAAAATAATACAAATGCAATTAAATTGTATGAAAAATTTAACTTTATAAAATTAGGAATACGAAAGAAATATTACAAAAATACAGATAATGCCATTATTATGACATTGTATATTTAAAATGAAAGAAGGTTTACCAATGAAAAAAAATGAATTAAACTATAAGGATTTACGTGTTGTTTGTAATCCAGAAGTTTTTACTTTTGAATCTACAGAAAATTTAGAGCCAATTAATACAGGTATTGGTCAAGATAGAGGTATAAAGGCTCTAGAATTTGGTCTTAATGTTAATGTAAAAGGTTACAATTTATTCTTGGAAGGTCCTAGCGGTGTTGGAAAAACAAAATATACCAAAAATTATCTAGACAAAATTTCTAAAAAGAAAAAAGCCCCATTAGATTGGTGTTATATTTATAATTTTGAAAAACCAAACGAACCTGTTTGTGTTTCTTTCCCAGCTGGTCAAGGAAAAGAATTCAAAAAATCAATGGAAAATTTAGTAAAAGATATTAGAAAAGATTTAAAAAACACTTTTAATAATGAAGATTTTGAAAAGGAAAAATCTTTAATAAAACAAGATTTTGAAGATAAAAAAGCAGCTTTAATGGAAAACTTAAACAAAGAAGCTATAAAATTTGGCTTTTTTGTAAAAAGCTCTCAAACAGGAATTTATATGATGCCTGTTATAGATGGTAAAACAGTTGAGCAAGATGAGTTTGAAAAATTAGACCCAGAAATAAAAAAAGAATTTGAACAAAAATCTACAATAGTTCAAGAAAAAATAATGGACGTAATTAGTGAAATCAAATCTATTGAAAGAAAATCAAATGAAAAAATAGAAGAATGGCAAAATAATATTGCTTTGCTTACAATTAATATTCCAATTAATAATATAAAATCTAAATTTAAACGTAATAAAAAATTAACAACTTATTTTAATGGAATTAGAGATGACATATTAAAAAATATTGCCTTATTTATAAATGAGCCAAAACAAAATTCAAATCAACCAATGCAAGGGCCTCGCCCACAAGCACCAGAGCCATGGTTAAATTACAGAGTTAATTTATTTATAGATAACAGCAATACAGAGGGTGCTCCTGTTATAATGGATTCTAATTATTCTTATCACAATATTTTTGGTATGTTAGAATACGAAAATTATTATGGTTCTTTAAAAACAGATTTTACAATGTTAAAACCTGGATTAATGCATATGGCAAATGGAGGTTATATACTTTTCCAAGCTGAAGATTTAGTTGCAAATGGAATTTGTTACGATACCTTAAAAAAAGCTTTAAAAGTAAAACAATTATCAATAGAAAATACTGTTGACCAACGTTCTTCTATGGTAATGGTTTCTTTAAAACCTGAACCTATTCCATTAGATGTAAAAGTTATATTAATTGGTGGCACAAATATTTATCACACACTTTTATCTTTAGACCATGACTTTAGAAAATTGTTTAAAATAAAAGTAGAATTTGAAGATGATGCACCTCGTACTATTGAAAATATGAATAAACTTGCTAGATTTGCTTCTGGTTTCTGTGAGCAAGAAAACTTACTTCCACTTGATAAATCTGGTATGGCAGGACTTATAGATTATGCAACACAAATTGCTAACGATAAAGATAAACTTTCAACTAGGTTTAACGATTTAGCACAAATAATTGGTGAAGCCGCAACTTGGGCAAAACTTGATAAATCTAAGTATATTACCGAAAAATATATTGATAAAGCTCTTTTTGAAAGAATAGAAAGAGTAAAAAAATATGATACAAAATATTTAGAAATGATAGAAGATAACACACTTTTAATAAACACAGAAGGCAGTGAAGTTGGTCAAATAAATGGATTAACTGTAATGACTATTGGAGATTATTCTTTTGGAAAACCAGCTAAAATTACTGCAAATACCTATATTGGAAAAACAGGAATTGTAAATGTAGAAAGAGAAGTTGAACTTTCTGGTTCTACACACTCTAAGGGTGTTATGATTTTAACAGGTTATTTAGGAGAAAAATTTGCACAAGATATTCCTCTTTCTCTTACAGCAAGCTTATGTTTCGAACAATTATATAATGGTGTAGATGGAGATAGTGCTTCTAGTACAGAGCTATATGCTATTTTATCTAGTTTATCTGAAATACCTATAAATCAATCTATTGCAGTTACTGGTTCAGTAAATCAAAAAGGCGAAATACAACCTATAGGCGGAGTTAACGAAAAAATAGAAGGATTCTTCCAAATATGTAAATTCCGTGGATTAAATGGTTCTCACGGTGTAATGATACCAATTCAAAACGTAAAAAATCTACATCTTTCAAAAGAAGTTGTAGAAGCTGTAAAAAACAAACAATTCCATATATATGCTATTTCTACAATAGATGAAGGAATTGAAATTTTAACAGGTGTTCCTGCAGGTAAGAAAGACAAAAACGGCAAATTTACAGCAGGTACAATAAATTATTTAGCTTATGAAAAATTGAAGAAATATGCTAAATTAAGCAAAGAAATGGAATAAAATGTAAAACAAAAAAACAGTAGGAAAAATTATTTTCCTACCGTTTTTTTGTTTTTATCAGAAATATTATTTTAAGAAACGTATTGCATAAGTCTCCCAAAACAATCAATTCCAAGAGATTTTAACTCCATTGGAAGATGCTTTTGAAAAACATCAAACAAAGCCTCTTCATCTTTATAGAGATAATATACAACTGGACCTTCTTTTATTTTAGTTCCAACTTTTTTTGCATTCTTTATAAATGCTGTCATCCCTTTTTCTGAATTTTTTACTCTCCGATAAATTGTTTCAACCTCATTGGTTGAAAGGTAGCCCTTAATCATTGTGTAATTCCTCCTTCAAAATTTGTTAATATATTTTTATAATAACACTTTTGGTGTATTATGTCAACAACGTCATTAAAATTCTAATATTTCTTTTAACTCTTGCTTTGTTTCTTCTAAATCTTTTCCGTTTTCTATTTTATGTACATGTATTTTGGGATATTTTTTTGCAAGTTCATCTGCCATTTCTAAATATGTATTTTGTTGTTTTACACTACTTTCCTTTTCAAATTTAGCGTATTTTACTGTTGCTTTGCCATCTCTTTTTAATCGTTGTTCAAATAGATTTTCATCTTCTAAATATAGTGTAATATAATAAATATCAAAATCTAATTTACTTAATTTTTGTACTAGTTCATTATATACTTCTGTAAAAGAATAGTCTTTAAAACCTAATCTACAGTAATTTTCTTCTGTAAAAAATGTTCTATCAAACAATAAATTAATATTTAGGTTCTCTAATGTTTTCATATAATTTAATAAATTTTCATACATTATTTTAGATTTTTTTAATCCCTCTTTAGAACTATCACTTGTTCCAGAAAGTCTATATAAATTTGTATATTTCATAGAATGTCTTAAAAAATCTGTTATTGTTGTTTTACCAACACCTTGTGGTCCTTCAACTATTACTATTTTAGAATTAGCCATGTTACATTTCTCCTTTTATTGACAATAAAAAAATATTATATTGCACTCCTTTTTTCTGACTATTGTAGTGGCGACCATTGGTCTCCTTTTTTATTATTTTTTTGCGGGTCGTCGAGGACTCCGACCCCTACAACATTTGACATTAATTTTTATAACATAATTATAATAAATTTATGAAATGACGAATGCAATTGGAGTGTTATTAGAAATTGTTTTATTGTAACAAATGAGGAAGCGATGGCTTGCGTAGCAAGAGCAGCGAGAGGCTCGTTTGTTACAATTTTACAATTTCTTTTAATACGTAATGCCGCCGAGGAATTGAATAAATTTCATTATAATTATGACATTATATTATAAATATGCATCTATTTTTTCAAATCTTTTATTGCTGCTTGTGCTGCTGCCAGCCTTGCTATTGGTACTCTAAATGGTGAACAAGATACATATGTTAGTCCTATTTTATGACAAAATTCTACAGATGATGGGTCCCCTCCATGTTCTCCACATATTCCAAGTTTTATATCTGGTCTTGTTTTTCTACCTAATTCTGTTGCCATTTCAACTAGTTTTCCAACACCATCTTGGTCTATTTTTGCAAATGGATCAAATTCGTATATTTTCTTATCATAGTAATCTCCTAAGAATTTTCCTGCATCATCACGGCTAAATCCAAAGGTTAATTGTGTTAAGTCATTTGTTCCAAATGAGAAGAATTCCGCTTCTTTTGCTATTTCATCTGCTGTTAATGCTGCCCTTGGTATTTCTATCATAGTTCCAACATGATATTTTAATTCTACCCCAGCATTTTTTATTAATTCATCTGCTGTTTTTGTAATTATTCCTTTTACATATTTCATTTCTTTTATATCGCCAATTAATGGAATCATAATTTCTGGAATTACATTCATTCCCTCATTATTTACATTAATTGCAGCTTCTATTATTGCTTTTGTTTGCATTACACCTATTTCTGGATAAGTTACATCTAATCTACATCCACGGTGTCCCATCATTGGGTTAAATTCATGCAAGTTTACAACTATTTCTTTTAATTCATCAAAAGTCATTCCCATGTCTTTGGCAAGTGCATCTATTTCGCTATCATCGTGTGGTAAAAATTCATGTAGTGGTGGATCTAATAGTCTTATTGTTACAGGGTAACCTTTCATTGATTTGAATAGCTGTTCAAAATCTCCTCTTTGCATTGGTAATATTTTTGCTAGTGCATTTTCTCTTTGTTCTACTGTTTTTGAAACAATCATTTCTCTAATTGCTGCTATTCTTTCTGGTGCAAAGAACATATGCTCTGTTCTACATAAACCTATTCCTTCTGCTCCAAATTCATATGCTTGTTTTGCATCTCTTGGCGTATCTGCATTTGTTCTAACTTTTAATACTCTATATGAATCTGCCCAATTCATTAATTTTGCAAAATTTCCTGAAACAGTTGCATCTACTGTTTCTATTTTTTCTCCATATACATTTCCTGTAGAACCATCTAAAGAAATCCAGTCTCCTTCTGTGAATTTTGTTCCGTCTTGTAAGGTAAAATATTTTTCTTCTTCGTTTACAAATATATCTCCACAACCTGAAACACAACATGTTCCCATTCCTCTTGCAACAACTGCTGCATGTGATGTCATTCCACCTCTAACTGTAAGAACTCCTCTGCATACATTCATTCCATCTATATCTTCTGGTGATGTTTCTAAACGTACTAATACAAGGTCCTTTTCTCCTTGTTTGTGTAATTCAACAGCTCTTTCTGCTGTAAATACAACTTTTCCAGTTGCAGCTCCTGGTGATGCAGCTAAACCTTTTGCAACAATTTTTGCTTCTTGTAGTTTTTGAGCATTAAAGTTTGGGTGTAAAAGTTGGTCCAATTGCTTTGGTTCAACTCTCATTACAGCTTCTTTTTCATCTATCATTCCTTCGTTTACAAGGTCTACTGCAATTTGCAATGCTGCATTTGCTGTTCTTTTACCATTTCTTGTTTGTAAGAAATATAATTTTCCATGTTCTATTGTAAATTCCATATCTTGCATATCTTTGTAATGTTTTTCTAGTTTTTTTGCATACATTACAAAATCTTCATATGCTTTTTCGTTAACATTTTTTAATGTTTCTATTGCTTGTGGTGTTCTAATTCCTGCAACAACGTCTTCACCTTGTGCATTCATTAAATATTCACCATATATTTTATTTTCTCCTGTAGCAGGATTTCTTGAAAACGCAACACCTGTACCACAGTCTTCTCCCATATTTCCAAATACCATAGCTTGAACATTTACTGCTGTTCCCCAATCTCCTGGTATATCGTTTAATCTTCTATAAGTTATAGCTCTAGGGTTATTCCAAGATCTGAATACTGCTTTTATAGCATCTAATAATTGTGCTCTAGAATCTTGTGGGAAGTCTTCTCCCATTTTTTCTTTATATATTCCTTTAAATACTTTTACCAAATCTTCTAAATCATTGGCATCCATATCTGTATCTAAATTAAGACCTCTTTGCTCTTTCTTTAAATCTATAGCTTGTTCGAATAAAGATTTTGGTATTTCCTTTACAACATCACTATACATTTGAATAAATCTTCTATAACTATCATAAGCAAATCTTCTATTTTTTTGTGCTATAGTTTGTACAACTTCATCATTTATTCCTAAATTTAAAATTGTATCCATCATTCCAGGCATAGATGCTCTAGCACCAGAACGAACTGATACTAATAATGGATTTTCTTTATCTCCTAATTTTTTACCTGTTATTTCTTCTAATTTACTAAGAGCTTCAAATATTTGATTTTGTACATCTTCTGTTATTTGCTCTCCATCATCATAATATTTATTACAAGCTTCTGTTGAAACTGTAAATCCTTGTGGTATTGGAAGTCCAAGATTTGTCATCTCTGCCAAATTAGCACCTTTTCCTCCTAAAATTTCTCTCATTTCTGCATTTCCTTCTTTAAAAAGGTACACATATTTTCCGTTCAATTTTATTCCTCCTTTTTCTTATGTATTTTTTACAATTTTTCCTATGTGTATTCAAAATTTCTACTATATTATATATTAAATTTCAAAAAATAAAAGAGTTTTTGTATATTTTTTACAAAAACTCTTTTTTATTTTTATTCTTTATCTTCTTTTTTTGCTTCTTCAACTGGTGCTTCAGCTGTTTCTGTAGCTTCTGCTGGTGTTTCAACAACTTCTGCTTTTACTTCCTCAGCTGGTGCTTCTTCTGTTAAATCTTCTTTTACTACTATTTCTTTGTCTTCAATTCTTGCTCCAACTAATTCTTTAGTTTTAGCAGCTTTTCCAACTCTGTCTCTTAAGTAGTATAATTTAGCTCTTCTTGCTTTACCTACTCTTACAACTTCTACTTTTTCAACTAATGGTGAGTGAATTAAGAATGTTTTTTCTACACCTACACCGTAAGCTATTTTTCTTACTGTGAATGTAGCATTTAATCCTCCACCTTGTTTTTTAATTATTATCCCTTCAAATACTTGAATTCTTTCTCTATTTCCTTCTTTAATTCTTTGGTGTACTCTTACAGTATTACCAACTTTTAAATCTGGAATTTTATTTTTTAATTGTTCGTGTTCAATTGATTTTATTATATCCATTTTAATATCCTCCTTAAATTAATGTATCGGTTCATCTATTTGAACTTGCATAAAAATTCTTTGTCTTCTAACGACAATTTCTTATTTTTTAATAATTCTGGTCTTTTTTTATATGTATTTTCTAAAGATTTTTGCCTTCTCCATTTTTCAATATTTTGATGATTTCCTGATAGTAAAACTTCTGGAACTTTACAATTTAAAAATGTTTCTGGTCTTGTATATTGTGGATATTCTAGGAGTCCATTTGAAAAAGATTCTTCTTTTGTAGATTCTTTTTTTATTACTCCATCTACATATCTACTTACACTATCTATTAACACCATTGCAGGAATTTCTCCTCCTGTTAATACATAATCTCCTATAGATATTTCTTCATCAACAATTTCATCTAAAACTCTTTGGTCTATACCTTCATAATGACCACACAAAAGTATAATATGCTCTTCTTCTGCTAAAGCTTGTACTTTCGATTGATTTAAAACTTTTCCTTGTGGAGACATATAAATTACTTTTGCTTTTGTTATATTTAATGATTTATATGCATCATATACAACATCTGCTTTCATAACCATTCCTGCTCCACCACCATATGGAGTATCGTCAACTTGTTTGTGTTTATTTTTCGAAAAGTCTCTAATATTTACTAAATTAATATCTATTAGTCCTTTTTCTTTTCCTTTTCCTATAATGCTTTGATTTAAACTTTCAAACATTTCTGGAAAAAGTGTTAGCACATCAAATTTCATTTTTCCTCCTATAGTAAACCTTCTATTAAGTTTACTACAATCTTTTTTTGTTCTAAATCTATATTTTTTATTACATCGCTTATAGCTGGTAGTAAAATTTGTTTTCCTTCACCATTTTTTACAACATATACGTCATTACTTCCTGTAGAAAAAACATCATCTAATTTTCCAAGTAATTCTCCATCTTCCGTGTATATATCTAATCCAATTAAATCTACAATATAGTAAGTATCTTCTGGAAGTTTTTCTTCATTATTTCTATTTATTTTTAAATAGTCTTCTCTATATTTTTCTGCTTCTTCAATTGTATCTATTCCTTTAAGTTTTAATAAAACTTGCTTTTTTTGATATCTTACACTTTCAATTTCAAATTCAAGAAGTTCTTTCTTATGCTCTATAAAAATAGTTTTTAGTCTTTCAAATCTTTTTATATCATCTGTAAAAGGATTTATTTTTAATAAACCTTTTAAACCATTTGTATTAACTATTTGTCCAACTTCAAAATATTCTTGCATATTATTCTCCTATTAGAATTATCCTATAAACTCAATTGATACTCTTTTTTGTTCCTTTGCAGCTAGGGCTTTTATTAGAGTTCTAATAGCTCTTGCTATTTTTCCATCTTTTCCAATAACTTTTCCCATATCTTCATCGGCAACTTTAACTTCGTATACAACTGATTTTTCACCTTCAACTGCATTTATTTTTACAGCTTCTTGGTTGTCTACTAATGCTTTTATAACTGTTTCTAAAATTTCTTTCATTTAGCTTTTCGCCTACCTTTTCTTTCGAAATTATTTGTTTGCATTTTCGATTAATTTTTTAACTGTATCTGTTGGTTTAGCACCATTTTTTATCCATTTAGCAACTTTTTCGCTATCTAAAACTATTGTAGATGGCTCTGTCATAGGATCATATGAACCTATTTTTTCAATTATTTTACCATCTCTAGGAGATTTAGAATCTGCAACTACTATATGATAGAACGGAGCTTTTTTCTTTCCTTCTCTTTGTAATCTGATTTTTACCATTTATTTCACCTCCCTAAAATTTAATTAATTTATATTTAAAATTTAATAACAAAATTATTTAACTCTTGGCACTACATCATTCCATCTAAATCGATATTGTCCATATTTAAATTTTTCATCATAGATTTCATGCCTTTTTTGGTACCTATTTTTTTCATCATTTTTTGTGTTAATTCAAATGATTCCATAAATTTATTTATGTCTTGTACTTTTGTTCCACTTCCTGCTGCAATTCTTTTACGTCTACTTGCATTTAATATCTTCGGATTACGTCTTTCTTTTAATGTCATTGAACATATTATTGCTTCTATTCTATTGAATTCATTATCATCTACTTTTAAGTCTTTTATTTTGCTCATACCTGGTATCATTTTTAATATAGATGAGAAAGAACCCATTTTTTTAATTTGTCTTAGTTGTGTTAAATAATCATCTAAGTCAAATCCCTTTTGTTTTTTTAATTTTTCTTCTAATTTAAGAGCTTCTGCTTCATCAAATGCATCTTCTGCTTTTTCAATTATTGAAAGCATATCGCCCATTCCTAATATTCTTGATGCCATACCTTCTGGTCTAAATACTTCTATATCATTTAGTTTTTCTCCTGTTGCTGCAAATTTTATAGGTTTTCCTGTAACTTTTTTTACTGAAAGTGCAGCACCACCTCTAGTATCTCCATCAAGTTTTGTTAGTATAACTCCATCACAACCAAGTTCATTATCAAAGGTTTGAGCAACATTTACAGCATCTTGACCTGTCATTGAATCTATTACTAAAAGTATTTCATGTGGCTTTACATTTGCTTTTAAGTTTTTTAGCTCTTGCATAAGTTCTTCATCTATATGAAGTCTACCTGCAGTATCTAGTATAATTACATCATTTAATTTTGAAATAGCTTCATTCATTGCTTGTTTTGCAATATGAACTACATCTTTTGATTGTTCGTTACTAAATACTGGTATGTTTAGCTGAGCTCCTATAACTTGTAATTGTTTTATAGCAGCTGGTCTATATACATCACATGCAACTAGTAATGGTTTTTTACCTTGCTTACGTATTAAATTTGCAAGTTTTCCTGCTGTTGTTGTTTTTCCTGAACCTTGCAAACCAACAAGCATTATTACTGTTGGTGGATTTGGTGAAAAGTTTATTTTACTATCTGTTCCACCTAATAGTTCAACAAGTTCATCTTTAACTATTTTTACAACTTGTTGTCCTGGTGTTAGTGATTTTAATACTTCTTCACCAAGTGCTTTTTCTTGTATTGTTGCTATAAATTCTTTTACTATTTTATAGTTAACATCTGCTTCTAAAAGTGCTAGTTTAACTTCTCTTAGCATTTCTTTTAAGTCAGATTCTGTTACTCTTGCTTTTCCTTTAAACTTATCTGTAATTGCTTGAAGTTTAGAAGATAATCCTTCAAATGCCATATAGATATCCTCCCTTTTTTATACTAAACAATTAAGTTCTTTTCTTACATGTTCTAAAATTTTAGAAATTTGTTTATCTGTGTCTTTTGAATCGATTTTTGCTATTTCTTTTAGTACATTTTCTATTATGTTTTCTTGCTTTGACATCCTTTTCATAAATTCTAGTTTCTTTTCATATTCGAAAAGTTTCTTTTCCCCCTTTTTAATAATGTCTCTAACAGCTTGCCTGGTTATATTTTCATTTTCCGCAATTTCAGATAAAGACAAATCATTATTATAGTAATCATTTATAAATTCATATTGTTTTTCAGTTAATAGTTTGCCATAAATTTGGCACAACATACTAATTTCAACATTTTTCTCCATAATTACTACTTCCTTTTTTGTAATGCTTTATTACTTTACACTATTTTTGCTTATTTGTCAAGGTTTTTATAAGTTTTTATACTTCTACGTAGATTTTATTTGTATTTTTTACTACTATTCCTGGTTTTGGTAATTGTTCTTTTATAATTGTTTGCGTTTCATCTATTTCTTGATTCTCTTCTAAATTATTTATTTCTAATTCCATTTTGTATTCTTTTAGTCTTTCTTTTGCTTCTTTTATTGTTAGTCCTCTTAGTTCTGGCACTGTTACATCAAAGATTTCCTCTTCTGTTTCTATTTTCTTGTCTTTTTTCAAGTCTAAATATGGTAAAACTTCACTTAAAACTTGCCCTCCTACTGGTGCTGCAATTCCACCTCCTTGGTGACCTCCTTCTCCTGTTGGGTTATATAAGGTTACAAGTATTACAACTTGTGGATCTGTTATTGGTGCCACTCCTAAAAATGATGTTACGTATTTTCCTGTATTTACACCATCTTCAGAGGTTCCTGTTTTTCCACCAACTGTATATCCTACTACTTGTGCATTTTTTCCCGTTCCTTCATCTACAACAGATTGCATCATACTTAGCATTTTTTCAGAGGTTTCTTTAGATAATATTTGGTTTCCTTTTTTTATTTCTAAGTCTGTTTTTTCTCCTGTTTTACTATCTATTACTTGTTTTACAACTCTTGGTTGTATTTTATATCCTCCATTTGCTATTGATGAAACTGCCGTAACTAATTGTATTGGAGTTATTTCAAATCTTTGACCAAAACTTACTGTTGCAAGTTCTACTGGTCCCATTTTATTTTCTGCTAAAAATATACTTTTAGCTTCTCCTGGTAATTCTATTCCTGTTTTTTCTAATAAACCAAATTTTGAAAGATATTCATAATATTTACTTACACCTATTTTTTGCCCCAAACCTATAAATACAGGGTTGCAAGAGTTCATTAGTCCTTGTCTCAAACTCTCTGAGCCGTGTGGTCTATAATATCTCCAACATTTAATTCTTGCTCCTGCAATTGTTATTGACCCTGTGCAACAAAACTCTCCTTGCCTATCTATATCTGTTACAATACCTTCTTCTAAAGCTGTTGATGCTGTTATTAATTTAAAGGTTGAACCTGGTTCGTACCGCAATTGAACAACTTGCCGTGCAGGGAGCAGTAGGTGTAACGGATTTTGGGCAC
>CAJKKA010000028.1 GCA_905200315.1 uncultured Clostridium sp. | reverse complement strand
TTAGTGCTCCTGCACCGATTGCTTGCATCTCTGCTCTACTACTTTCTTTTACTAACCCTGCTATTGCTCCTGCAATTGAATTTGGATTAGATTTTGATGAAATTTTTAAAGTTTCCATTTTTTCCTCCTATTATTAAAATATATTTGTACTTGCGACAGTTATATTTATAATACATCTGGAAAAAATTGTAAATAATAATTTGGTAATTTTTACCATTTTGTATCGCGTTATATTACATTATTCGACAGTTATATTTTGTTATATCTTTCAATCTTTTCTATTTTACCATTTTCGTCATTTATTTCAAAAATTATACTATTAAAAATACAATTTCCTTCTGCTAATTTATATCTTTCTGGTAAAGATGTTTCAAATCTTTTTATAGATGCTTTTATATCCATTCCAATAACAGAATATTTTGGACCTGTCATTCCAATATCAGTTATATATGCTGTTCCTTTTGGAAGTACTGTTTCATCTGCTGTTTGTACATGAGTATGTGTTCCAAATATAATATTTGCTTTTCCATCTAAATAATAACCTAAGGCTATTTTTTCTGCTGTAGCTTCTGCATGAAAATCTACAACAATTATATCTACGTTATTTTTTATTTTTTCTATTATGTCGTTTGCAACTGTAAATGGATTTTCTGAAAGAACCCCCATAGATGTTCTTCCTATTAAATTTATAACTGCAATTTTTTTATTTTTACATTCAAAAATGTTATATCCCTTACCTGGATTTCCTCTTGAATAGTTTGCTGGTCGAATTATATTTTTCTCTTCATTTATAAATGTAAATATATCTTTTTTCCCCCAAGTATGGTTTCCCATTGTTATAACATCTGCACCAGCTTCTATTAACTTATCGTATATTTTTCTAGTAATTCCCATACCACCTGCTGAATTTTCTCCATTTACTATTATAAAATCTATATTTTTCTCTTTTTTAATTTTTCTTAGTTCAGATATAGCTTTTTTTACTCCATTTTCTCCAACTATATCTCCCACAGTTAAAATACGCATTTTTTCACCTCTATTTTTCTTAGATTTATTCTTCTATTTCTACGTATTGAATTTTTTTATTAAATATTATAATTAATTCAAATATTGGTTTTAATAGCCAAATTCCAAGTCCAAAGAAAAATCCTTTTTCAAATGATTTTGCAAGTTCAAAGTTCATTATAAGTTTTAAAATTCCATACATAAACCAACCTATTACAGGAATTAATAATAAGATTAACCACCAATAACTATATCCACATATTTTAAATAATACTCCATCTCTATAAACAGGAATAAATGTTACCCAAAAATGTCTTCTAGCTTTAACAAAAATTAATCCTTTTAAAATAATCATTATAATTGCATATATAATAACGACTGTTAAAACATTTTTCACAGTTTTATTGCTTAAAAGAATCTTGCCTACTATAGATGCTTTTTTAGTTGTTGACATATTTTCTTGCATATCTTTTAGAATTTCCTCAGCTGATTCACCATTATCTAATTTTTCTTTTACTTCATCTATATTAACATCTTCTAAAACTTCATTTATAGTACTTGCATCTGTTTGTCTTAATACCTTAGTTCCTGTTGAAATTGTATTACTGTTAATCCCACCTTGCTCTAGCTCTGCTGAATAACTATCTATCATATCAGCAATTTCATCGTTTGAGTATTCTTTGCTTAAATCTTGATACATATTTAAAATATCTGTTGATGTAATATTATTTACATTTATTTTTTTATCTTTAATATAGTTTTCAACCGCAGATGTATCTGTTGCAAATACACTATTTCCTACTCCTAAAATTAATATCATAAATATTGCTACCACTACTACTTTTAAATATTTCATTTGTATACCTCTTTTCTATAATCTATTTTTAAAATAAATCTGTCACATATTATACAATAAAATTAAAAACATTTCCATTGATTTCTATAAAAAAATAAATTATAATAAAAAATATGAAAGAATTAATAGTAAATAAAAAATATAATAATAAAAAAATAGATGAATTTTTATATGGTAATTTTCCAGCACTAACCAAAGGTGTTTTATATAAAGCACTACGAAAAAAAGATATTCAAATAAATGGCAAACGTATTAATTCTATTCAAAATGTATTTGAAAACGATGTTGTTAAAATATATATTTTAGATGCCTTTTTAGAGTTAAAACTTGAAATTGTTTATGAAGATGATAATATTTTAGTTATAAATAAACCTTCTGGAATTGAAGTTACAGGAGAAAATTCACTTACTACTTTTGTTCAAAAGCAAATATGTAAAACTGCTATGCCTTGCCATAGGTTAGATAGAAATACTTATGGTTTAATTTTGTTTGCAAAAAATAACGAATCTTTAAATATACTTTTTGATAAATTTAAAAATAAAGAAATTGAAAAACATTATATTGCCTATTGCTATGGAATTCCAATAAAAAAGCAAGATAGATTAGAAAGTTTTTTGTTTAAAGATAATAAAAAATCTATGGTATATATTTCAGACACTTTTAAAAAGGGTTATCAAAAAATAATAACGAATTATACTGTTTTGAAAGTAAATAAAGATAATAAAACTTGTATTTTAGATGTAAATATAGAAACAGGTAAAACTCACCAAATACGTGCACATTTAGCTCATATAGGACTACCAATTATAGGTGATGGTAAGTATGGAATAAATGATATTAATAAGAAATTTGGATTTAAAACACAACAATTATGTAGTTATAAATTGATTTTTAATTTTAAAAATAATAATGGAATTTTGGATTATTTAAATAAGAAACAAATTGTTTTGAATTATAAAAAATAAGTCACACTTTTGTGCGACTTATTTTTTATCCTACTATTTCGTAAAATTCTCTTCCTGATATTACTTCTTTTTCTAATAATTTTTTGGCTACTGCATTTAGTTCGTCCATATGTGCAAGTAGTATTTTTTGTGCATCGTTGTATGCTGTATCCATTAGTATTTTTACTTCTGCACCTATTACATCTTCAATTTTTTCTCCATATATTAATAGTTCGTTTGGATCATCTGTTTTTAAAGATATTGGTCCTAAGTTTTCGCTCATTCCATATACTGTTACCATATCTTTTGCAATTTTTGTAGCTACTTCTAGATCATTACTTGCACCTGTTGATATATCATCTAAAGCTATTTTTTCTGCTGCTCTTCCTCCTAATAGAGATATCATTTTTTCTTCCATTTCTGTTTTTGAAATATAGTATTTATCTTCATTTGTTTTGTACATTGTATATCCACCTGCAACACCTCTTGGTATTATAGATACTTCTTTTATGTCGTTTTGTGTTTCTAAGTATCTACTAACTATTGCATGTCCTGCTTCATGGAAGGCCGTTAATTTTTTGTCTTTATCTGATATTATTCTACTATGTTTTTCAAGTCCTACTGTGACTTTTTTTACTGCATCATCTAAGTCTTGATTTGTTATTGCTTCATGTTTGTTTATTGTAGCTATTATTGCTGCTTCGTTTAAAACATTTGCAAGCTCTGCACCTGTAAATCCAGCTGTATCTTCTGATATTGTTTTTAAAGATACATCTTCTGCAAATTTTTTATCTTTACTATGAATTTTTAATATTTCTTCTCTTCCTCTTTGATCTGGGGCTGCTATCATTATTTGTCTATCAAACCTTCCTGGACGTAAAAGTGCTTGGTCTAACATTTCTGGTCTATTTGTTGCTGCTAAAACTATGATATTTTCTTCACTTTCAAATCCATCCATCTCTACTAGTAATTGATTTAGAGTTTGATTATTTTCAGATTCCGCACCACTGTTGCTTGTTCTTCTTGCTCCTATTGCATCTATTTCATCTATAAATATTATACATGGAGACATTTTTCTTGCTTTTTCAAATAATTTTCTAACTCTTGAAGCTCCAAGTCCTGCAAACATTTCTATAAACTCTGATCCACTCATTGATATAAATGGCACATTTGCCTCTCCAGCTATTGCCTTTGCTATTAATGTTTTTCCTGTTCCTGGCTTTCCACAAAGTAAAACTCCTCTTGGAACTTTTGCTCCCATTTTATGAAACTCTTCTGGTTTTTTTAAGAAATCAACAATTTCGGCTAATTCATGTTTTTCTTCATCTAAACCTGCTACATCATCAAATTTTGTTTTTGTATCTTTTTCTTCTGCATCATATACTTTTCCTTTATCTCCTAAACCTTGCATTTGGAATAAAAGCACTATTAATGCAATCATTATTAATGTTGGAAGTAATGAAAATAAGTTTTGGGATATAGTTACTAATGGATTTACTTTATTTTGAATTAATTCAATTTCATTTCCTTCTTGTACTTTTGATTGTATTAATTCCATAAAAGTTTGTGTATTTGGAACTATTGCCTTTTTTTCTTCATCTTCATTTTTTATTTTTACTTTTAGAGATGTACTTCCTACTGTCATTTCTATTTTTTCTATATTTCCTGCTTCAACTTGTTTTATTAAGTCTGTATATGCTAGTGTGTTTTCTTTATCTTTATTTTTGTTCATATAGAAGTATATTGCTATTGATGCTATTATTGCTAGTATTAGTAGTATAATTCCTGCTATATACCATTTTGAGTTATTTTTCTTGTTTCCTTTTTTATTCAAATTTATTACATCCTTTCTAATTTAATTGATAAGATAAAAGATTTTCATCTTTAATTTTCATATAATAATAATTAATATTAAATTATTATTGTAGGGGCGACATCTGGTCGCCTTTTATAATTTTATTATGATGATCAATAACAGTCGATACATCTATGAAGTCGTTTTTTCTGGTCGTCGAGCATTTCGGAGTTGTTCGAACGTATGTGAGATTACAAATCCGTTATACCTTTAGGTACGCCGACCCCCTACAATGTTTGACATTATTTTTCTTTAAAGTTTAAGATTCTCCTGTGGCTGGGTTACCTTCATCATTTTTGTCTTTGTCTTCTAATTCTATTTTTCCTTCTTCTTCGCTTTTATCTTCTTTTTTGTTTTCTTCTTTTGGCTCTTCTTGTTTTTCTTCTGGCTTTTCATCTTTTTTTTGATTTTCTTCGTTTTCTTTTCTTATATTTTTTTGAACTTCTTCTATTTTTCCTATTACTATTTTTTCCTTTATTAGGTCTGACCTAATGCTTAATATTGCCGCAACCATACATATATAAGAAATTGTTGTGTACATTACTTCAAAGTATTTTATATAGAATCCTGTATAAGTATTTATTATTATATAAGCTACATTTAGTATTATTGGCAATGTTAAAGCATGTATTGCCATTGCATATGAGGCTGAATATTTTAATTTTACTCTTACTATTCTTGCCGTTATTACTCCTAATAATGCTAGTATTAATGCATCTGTTAATATTGAAATTGAATATGTTATATATAAATAAATATACATAACTACAAACATTTGAGCATATAACATATACATTTTATTATCTGTTATTTTATTTACTAATTCTGTTTTTGTAAATTCTTCTGATATTCCATAGCTATTTTGCATATCTGAATAAGTCTTTTCTACGTCTCCCTGCAAAAGTGAACTTCTAAATATAACTTTGTCTTTTAAAAATAATATTCCATAATTATATAATCCTATTTTTTCCTTGTAACTATTTATTTCTTCTTCATTTGCTGTTTGTGTATCTATTATTATTTTGTATGAAATATCTTTTGTATCATCATTACTTTGTAATTCTATTTTTTTATTATCTTCAAACTCTAATTTTCCTTCTTTATAAGTAAATTCAGGTAATTCATTTTTTATATAGTTTGTAGCTTTGTTTATTATCATTCCATATTTTACACAAAAACTTAATGCAATAATTAATACAAAAAACAAGGCAAATTCAAAAAAATATTTGAAAGATTTCGAAAGTTTTTCTATAGCAAATATTTTATATTTTTCAAAGTCCTTTATACTTATTAAAATTCTTTTCCAAAAAGATATTTTTTCATCAACTTTTTCTTCCATTATTTATACTCCCTTCTTATGCGTGGATCTATATAAATAGGGTTTACTTCATAAACTGCTTTATCTCCAACTTTAACATTATTGTCCACTATAACTGTTGAATGATACATTCCAAGTCTTCCTGCTAATTTGTAATTTTTATTATTTATATTTACTTTTAAATATTGCTCTTTGAAAAATCCTTTTATATCATTTATTATATAACGTAATTTATCAACTTTTCTAAACATATCTCGGTTAGAACTTACATTAAATCCATCTGAGTGTCCAACAGGAATTATTGCCACTTTTGTTTCTTTTTTTGTTAAATAAATATTTGAATATCCAATATTAAAATTAGCTGGCAATGTTCTTACTTCTGCAACTTTACTTTCTAATGTTCCTATTTTCTTTACTCCAATTTTATTTTCTACAGATAGTCTGCCCACAAATGCTGATCCTACTCTTACCGCATCTAAATGCATTTCTGGGAATTTTACAAATGCAGATGAATTACATGCATGTTTTAATTTGAATTTAATATTATTTTCTTCTAAAAATTTTACAACATTCATAAATTTCTCAAATTGTTCTTTTGTTATTTTATCGTCATAAAAAGCTATTGAAAAATGTGTAAAAATCCCTTCAAATTCAATATTTGAATTTTGTTTTATTGTCTTTAATATATCATCTTTTTTAGTATAAACAAATCCGTATCTTCCAAAACCTGTATCTATTTTTAAGTGTGCTTTTATTTTTATATTTTTTTCGTTTGCTACCTCGTTTGCAATTTTAGCAGACTCTACTGAACCAATTGTTAAGGTTATATTATTTTCAATTAAACTTTGTACATCTTCTTTCAAACATGTTGAAGATAGCAATAAAATTTCTTCTTTTATTCCATTTTTTCTAAGTTCTAAAGCTTCTTCAATTGTTGCAACTGCAAATATTTCAATTCCGATTATCTATTAAAAACTTTGTTAATTTTACTAAATCTAAACCATAACCATTAGACTTAACAACTGCAATTACTTTACTATCCTTTGCATATTTTTTTATTTGTCTAACATTATGTTTTAAATCTTCTTTGTTTATTACTAACTCTTTCAATTTTATCTCCTTGTATTGTTATATTTTTTATATTGCGGGTCGTCGGGACGCCGACCCCTACAACGTTTAACATTAGTTTTGCAAAATAATAAATATTTTCAATAAATTAAATTTTCTTTCATATTTTACACTATTGTTTATTTTTTTACAAGACAAAAACCGCAAATATTTGCGGTTTTCTTTATTAATATCTTTGTATATATTTATTTTAATATTTTTTTATATTTTATATATTGAATTATACCAAAGGTAAAAATTATTCCAAATATAATTACAATTCTTGTTATTCCAGTTTTGGGAATTATTTTATTTGCCAAAGTGTTATCTACTATAGTTAAGCTTGCTTTATTTTCGTTTTTTACTGTTTGTTGTTTTTTGTTATTTTTTACTATAATATTTGTTTCTTTATTTGTATTTATATCTAACATTTTCCCATCGTTTGATACTATAAATGGAAATTCTTCATTATTAATTTCATATCCATCTGGTGCTTTTATTTGCTTTACTATATATCTCCCCGGAGTTAAGTTTTTAACAGAAAAAACTCCATTTTCATTTGTACTTTCTTCTAATATTTTATTTCCTTTTTCATCTTCTAATATAAATGTTCCACCTCCTACTGGATTATTATTTATATCTGTATTTAATATTTCATAAGTATAATCTTCAATTTTAATATCAAATTGACTAAATTCTATTTTTGATAATATTGCACAATCGTGTTGGCTATATGAAGATATCAATCCAAAATCATTTCCAACATTTAACGAATATTCCAATTTTTCGTTTACTATTTGTGTATCATTTTCTTTTATACTTATATTGGTAGGTGTTATTTCTATAACTAAATCATGTATTCCTGTATTATTTTTACTACATTTGCTAACAATCGTTCCATACATTTCAATTGTTTTATTTGGTGTAGTTTCAAATTCATCTATATTTATATTCTCTAATCTATATATAACAATTTCTTTTTCTTTAAAAAGTAGAACATATCCTGTTAACTTGTTATTTACTATATTTGAATTAAATATTATACCAGCGCCATCTAGTGTATGGTAATTTGCTTGTGATTCATCTATTCTAAATGAAAAAGTTTTCTTGCCATTGTTTTTATATTTTTTATATAAAAAATCTTTATATGATACTACTCCATATCCATAAAAGTTAATTTTATCATCTTCTATTTTTATATGTTCTCCATTATACGCTTTGTCATTTGTTGTAGTTCTTGTATGCCACTCCCAATAATTCTTTTCTTGCCATTCTTTCCAATTATTTGTTTCTGCCATTGTCTTAGAAGAGAAAAGAAACAAAATAATACTTATTAAAAAAATAATTTTTAAAAAAACTTTTTTCATCTTTTATCCTCTTTTTATCTTTTCTATTATTGCTTGTTTGTCTATTTTAAAGTATTTCATTAATTCTTCTGCTTTTCCAGATTTTCCAAAGCAATCGTTTATTCCCATTCTTTCTAGCTTTACTGGATATTTTTCTGTTAATACTTCAGCTATTGCTGAACCTAAGCCTCCAATTACATTGTGGTCTTCTATTGATATTAATCTTTTGGTTTCTTTAGCATTTTTTATTATTATTTCTTCGTCTATTGGTTTTATAGTATGGAAATCCACAACTCTTATATTTATATTTTGTTTTTCTAATTCTTCTTTTGCTTTTATTGCCTCACTAACGGTTACACCTGTTGCAAATATACATGCATCTGTTCCTTCCCCTGTTTGAATAGCTTTTCCAAATTCAAATTTCTGATTCTCATCATATATTATTGGAGTATTTAGCCTTGAAAGCCTTAAATATACTGGTCCATCTATTTTAGATATTTCTTTCACTGCCCATTTTGTTTGTGTATCATCAGATGTACTCATTACTTTTATGTTTGGCATTGTTCTCATTAATGCTATATCTTCTATCATTTGATGTGTTGCTCCATCTTCTCCTACTGTTATTCCACTATGTGTTGCACATATTTTTACGTTTAATTTTGGATAAGCTACACTATTTCGTATTTGGTCAAATGCTCTTCCTGCTGCAAATACCGCAAACGTGCTTGCATATGGTATTTTACCACAAGTTGAAAGTCCTGCTGCCGTTGATATCATATCTTGTTCTGAAATTCCCATATCGAAAAATCTATTTGGAAATTCCTTTGCAAATATTCCTGTTTTTGTTGCTTCTGCTAAATCTGCATCTAATACCACTACATTTTCGTTTTCTTTTCCTAATTCTAATAAGGCCTCTCCATAGCTTTGCCTTGTAGCTTTTTTTTCATCTTTCACAGCTATTCCTCCGTTTATAATTTTATTCTTCTAATAACTTTGTTTTTGCGGGCGGACAGAGACGTCCGCCCCTACATATTTGATAATTTTTATTTTTCATTTTTTATATTGCAGGTCACCTTAAAGACTCCAACAAATACGTTAAAATATCTTTTCCCTACTGTTTTAATTCTCTTAATGCAATTTCGTATTGTTCTTTATTTGGAGCTTTTCCATGCCATTCAACTTGATTTTCCATAAAAGAAACACCTTTTCCTTTTATAGTTTTTGCAATAATAACTGTTGGCTTTCCTTTTACATTTCTTGCTACTTCAAAAGCTTTTAATATTTCCTCTATGTCGTTTCCATCTATATTTATTACTTGGAACCCAAAGCTTTTGAATTTTTCATCTATTGGATATGAACTCATTACCTTATCTATTGGTCCATCTATTTGCAAATTGTTATTATCTACTATTACACATAAATTATCTAATTTATATTTATTTGCACTCATTGCAGCTTCCCAAACTTGACCTTCTTCTATCTCTCCATCTCCTAAAACGCAATATACTCTATAATTTTTATTATCAAGTTTTCCAGCTATTGCCATTCCATTTGAGGCAGATAATCCTTGACCTAAAGAACCTGATGTCATATCAACTCCTGGTACTTTATTCATATCTGGATGTCCTTGTAAATTACTGTTTATATTTCTAAAGGTTTCCAATTCATTTTTATTAAAAAAACCTTTTTCACTCAAAACGGCATATAATGCAGGTGAACAATGCCCCTTAGATAATACTAATCTATCTCTATTTTCCATTTTAGGATTTTTTTCATCTATATTCATTTCATTAAAATATAACACTGTTAAAATATCTGCAATAGATAAAGAACCACCCGGATGTCCAGATTGTGCTTTGTATACTTGTGTTACAATACTTTTTCTAATCTCTTTTGAGATTCTTTTTAATTCATTAATATCTGTTATTTTCATATTTTCTCCTAGATTATTTACATATTATCTTTTTAAGAATGTTTTCCCTTTTTATGTTTACGACGAACCTTTCCTTCTGAAAATTCAATTCTTGTATTTTGACTAAAAAATTCATCCATTTTTGATTCTGTATTTTCTATTGTTTCATTATTATTGGTATTATTTTCTATTTTGTTATTTAAACCTTCTTCTGCAATATTATTTTTATTTTCTAATATTGTCTCTTTCTCACTATTTTTTATTTTATATAAATCTTCTAAAATATTATTTTCTTCTTTAGGCTCTTCATATTTTGAACTTATAAGTTCTTCATTATTATTTTCGTCTTCCTTATATCTATTTGAGCTATTCTTCTTTTCTTTTAATTTATTTGTACTTTCATAACATTCTTTTGCTATAAATATTATTCCTATAAATGTTATTAAACATACTAAAGAGCATATTATTATTCTTTTTTTCATTAATTCTTTTGAATTATCTAAATTATCATCTGTTTCTTCTAACACAGGTTCAGCTTCTGTTTCAACTATTTCTTGTTTTACAACTTTTATAGTATAGGTTACTGTTTCATAGCCTTCTGCTTCTACCTTTATTGTTACAGTTGTTTCTCCATCTGTTAATTCTTTATTTCCTTCTATTGTAACTTTTGCTCCATCTATGTTTGGAAGTGCATTTATATATAATTCTTTTAAATCTAAATAATCATTTCCAAGTATTACTGTATATTCGAAAATTTCTGGATCAAAATTTGGATCTAGTTTCACATTTAGGTTATCATCTAAAACTAAATTATCTAAACGTAATTTTTGTTTTTGCTCATCTTTCTTGTCCGTTGTTTCTTCATTATCTATTTCATTTGGTATTACTTCTCCCTCAGCAGTTTTTCTTGTTGCTATAATTGTATATCCATCTACACTTATTTTATTAGAACCTTCTTGTAAATTTTTAGCATATGAATTTTTTGAACCATCTGAATATTTTACAGTTATATTTAATTGACTAACTTTGTTTTCAACTGTTACCTTATATGGTCCCTTGTTTGAAGCTTTAAATCCTGAAAAGTCTGTTGGACTTGTTGTAATCATTTTTACAGTTTTTCCAGAATTGCTTGTACTACCATTATTTGAAGTACTGCCACTATTATTACTATTATTTGAATTTTGATTATTAGAATTACTATTACTACTGCTTATTGATATGCCTTTTGTTTGTCCTCCTAAATCGTTTATATCTTGTTTATTCAAAGAAACCGGAAGTGCCGGTGTAACACTAATTTTTGTTGTTCCAGATTGTCCTAATGTTACTGAAAAACTGGCACTTGAGGCTTCAAGCCAATATTTATTTGTTCCATTAAGGGTTCCATTTGATACACTAACATTAAATCTACCTGTACAGTCTGTTGAAATGCTTACATTAACTGTACTTCCAGGTTGACCACTTGAAGGAGCTGAAACGTTTAAATATTTTGCATTAGCACTTTTAGGAAAAAACATAATTAAAAAAAATGTTATTGTTATAATTAATATTTTGTGTTTTGTTTTTATCATATAATTAATCTCCCATCAATTTATCTTTTATTAAAACATAATCACTTGCTGTAACTTTACCATCTCCATTATAATCTGCTTTTATTTTTTGAGTATCACTTAGTTGAGTATCTCCCATTATATAATCTTTTATAATTACATAATCGCTTGCTGTTATTTTTCCATCTCCATTAACGTCTCCTCTCATTGATGAATCAGGTTCTATAGCACCTGAATTATTATTTCCGCCATTTGCTGGTTGTGATGGTACAGAATATTTATCTGTTTTTGTATTTACTTGTGTTAAATATTCCCTTGCTACATATCCTACTTGGCCAGATTCTGTTGATACTTTGCTCCAGTTGTATCCATTAGCAGTTCCTACATTTTCTTCAATCATATTTACTACTATATCTTTATTTAGTCTTCCTAAACTTGTATATCCTGTTCCTGGTCCTGATCTAAATCCAACTGAGTTATAACTTGAACTAATGTAATATAAATTTCCACTTGTTAAGTTACTTGGTTTTTTTATTGCTGTTGGCATATTTTTATATACTGGAATAATAAATGTTAATTCCCCATCTAACCATCCATTATTTGTATATTTATCAAATAATATTTTTGCTTGGTTTGTTGGATCTTGCACATTTGTCATATATTGGTGAGTATATAATTGTTTTTTTTCACTACCTACAACATCAAATTTAAAAGTATATTTGGTACTTTGTCCTGCTTTTATATATGAATTTGAAATTAGTTTTGCACCTTCTACTATTGCTGTTCTTTCGCTGTGCCATCCTGCATTGTTTGCATATGCTAATCCTCTTGTAACAGCACCTGTTCCATCTGTTGCTCCATAATTATAAAAATTGTATGTATGTGGGTATGCACTATCTGTTCCAGCCGCCATTTTAGGTGGATTTCCTGGTGAGTTTTTACCTATTTCTTGGAAAATTTTTGTTATTATACTTAATGCACTTTCTCCAGATGATGCAGATGCATCATATATTATTTGAGCATAACTTTCACCTGTTGAACAATTGCCTTGCATAAAGCTTCCATTAAGTGCTTTTTGAATATCTGCTACGGACAATGGTGAGCTATTTGATAAATCTAAAAATTGGAATATTGTTGTTTCAGTTAATGAATTTCTTGGATCTAAATAGTATTTTACTATTTTACCAGAAGCACAATAGTATCCATCTCCACCATATTCTTTTTTGGTGTGACTTGCTGAACAATACCAACGTGAATCGTTTCCTTTATATATAGTATTTCTATAGCAAGCATTTTCATTTGAAGTACTTACCATTTCGTTCCAGTCTATATCTGTATAAAATGCTTTAAATTTCCAATTTGTATGTCCAGTTTCATCCACCAACTTGTTTAATAAAACTTGGTAGCTTTCTGGAAAAGCACTTATACCATTATTATTGTTTTCATTTGCATTTATAGTTACTTGATTATAGCTTGCAGCATTGGATTTCACAGGCATAAAAGCTATAAAATTTATTAAAATTATGATTATTAAAATTACACAATTTATTACTTTTATTGTATTTTTTGAAAAAGATTTAATTTTCACTTTTAATCTCCTCCTTCTTTTGTATTTTGACATTTTTTGTCATTTATAGTATATAATAACAGTATTTTTTAGTCAATGAATTTGAAGATTTGTAACAAAAATGTAATATTGGAAATAAAAAAATAGAGACGATTAATATTCGTCTCTTACAATTAAATTTTTCTCCTCTATAATAGCATTGTAACAGTTTTCGCCCTAACAATGCTCATCTGTCGCTCGAAAATAGCTTGCAAGTTTGTATTTTTCTGTATTTTTTTATCTATATTTTATTCTTCATCTGTTGCATTTACTGTAATTCCAGTATTTAGAGAAACTACAGGGCGTATACCTGAATAGACATTCATATAGTTTCCATAACTACTATGTCTATAACAACTCACAAATCCATTATACACCACACGAATTAATTCATTCCCATTATATCCAACAGAGGGTGAAGCCAACCAATATCCACTTGTTGCATCACATTCTAATGTATATGGATAATATAATTTGTTTTTATATCCCTGTTTACTATTCATTGTGATAGAATTTGATGTCGGTTTTGATATTATTCCAATATAATATCCATTAATATCTGTATTATCACAATATAATTTTCCATCTACATTTTCATATAAATTGTTCCAACTAGCCATCCACATTTCTACTGTGGCTCCTCCTATTGCATATTCCGCTTTATTTTTACTATCTTTATAACAACTCCAATTATTTGCATTTAGTAATGTTGATACACATTTTGAATTACTTTTTCCACTTTGCAATGCATATCCTGTTGCTTTAAATCTAGTTAATACTTCTGAGTTTACTTCTTGGAATGCTGGTGCTGGATCCCAATATACTTTATACCCTGATTTTTTCATTCCTGTTTCTTTACTTATTCTATCTGTTTCTACTGTGTTTATATAATCTCCTGTCATTAAAAATATATGTTCTCCATCTGAATAGAATATTTTCCAGTCATTTTGTCCGTTTTGTGATGTGTAATCTGTTACTTTTAGTCCATAGTATTTTGATGGCTCGTTTGCTACCATTTGTGCCGTTATTCCTGTATATGTTTTATATATTTTAATATTTTGTGTTGAACTTTGTTTTGTATTTCCAGCTTTATCGTATGCTATTGCATATATATTGTATGTTCCACTCTCTAGTTTTATTGGATTTGTTTCATGTTTTTGGTATTTATTCTCATCTTTTTTACTTACATAGTATTCTATTTTTTCTATTTCACTTTCTTCATCTTCTGCATTTACTGTTATTTTTAATCCTTCTTCTGTGTTTTCTGTTTTTTCTATTTCGCATTTTGTAGGTGCATTTGTATCTATATTTTTTATTTCTATTGTTTTGTTTGTCGTAGTTCCTTGATTATCTGTTACCTCATATTTAAATGTTGTATTTTGCATTATATTTTCTTTTGTTATTACATATTCTGTTTTTCCACCTACATCTATTTCTTCTTCTTTTTCTGGTTTTATTTTTGATAGTCCATTATTGCTTTTTACTTTTATATTTACTTTTACTGGTCCTTTTGTCCAGCCTGTTGGTTCTATATTTGTTAGTATTCGTATTCCTGTTGATTTTTCTCCTATATGTGCTACATATTTTTCGTCTATTGTAAATTCGTATCCTTTATAAATTCCTTCTATTGTTTCACTTTCTTCTACCGAGGTTATTTCTATATCATCTGTGTTTTGCAGTTCTTGTATTTTTTGCTTTAAATTTTTTCTTATTGTGCCCATATTAAATGTTGTTCCTTTTGTTGCTTCATCTGTTTGCATTTCTAATACACACATGCGTAATTCTTCTTCATATTGGGCTACTTCTGTTTTGTTTTTTGCATTGTTTGCTTTGCTAAATATTCCATTTTCTCCTATTACCATGTTTATGGTTATTCCGGCAAGAATTAATAATACGATTATGGTTATTATTAGAGCTATTAAGGTAATACCCAAATTAGATTTTAGTGCCTGTAGGGGTCGGCGTCCTCGA
Organism: uncultured Clostridium sp.; assembly: GCA_905200315.1. Next base: position 326 of record CAJKKA010000028.1, on the reverse strand, counting down.
CGACCCGCTCTATTGTTTTTTTCTTTCTTTTTTTGCGGGCGGACAGAGGCGTCCGCCCCTACAACGTTTGGATTGTGTTTGTCAAATTTAATATTATTTCTACTTTGATTTCGTTCTAGGCAGATATGAGCGTCCTCACCTACAATGTTTGGTTTATGTTTTTCAAATGTTATAATATTATTTTTATTTTGTTTAAGGCGGACAGAGGCGTCCGCCCATACATTGTTTAATTTTTTTATTTCAAATATTTTAGTATCGTCTTTTTTCTTTATTTTTGGGCAAACAGGAGCGTTTGTCTCTACAGAATATATTTTTATTTTTGTTTG
>CAJKKA010000027.1 GCA_905200315.1 uncultured Clostridium sp. | reverse complement strand
GGTGGGGGCGAAAATCAAGTCCACTTATTGGGGCATAGCTCAAATAAAAATGATATAAAAATATTCGGTAAAATAAAATCAAACAATCTAACCTCAAACTTTCAACGTCCAACGTCTAATTCTGCCATTACCTTAATTGCTCTAATAATAACAATAATTGTATTGCTAATCTTAGCAGGTGTAACCCTAAACATGGTTATAGGAGAAAATGGAATACTTGAAAAAGCAAATATATCAAAAGAAGAAACAAATAAAAGTCAAGCATTAGAAGAACTAAGAATAAAAGTTTTGGATATTCAAACAGAAAAAAATGGACAGGCAACATTAAAAGATATAATTGAAGAATTATTGAAATTTGATGAATATTCTTTATTCATGCCAGATAATACGAAAATTGAAAATGCAAATCAAGATTTTTCCAATTTAGATTTTATATATGTAAATTATAAAGGATACAAATTTAAAATAGATGATAAATTAGTTGTAGAATTAGTAGGAAAAATCGAATCTTCGGATGAAAATAATTATACACAAGAAATTGGTGCAGAAGAAAAATTTGAATATACAGGAGAATATCAAGAATTTGAAGCGAAAGATTCAGGATATTATAAAATGGAATGCTATGGAGCAAAAGGTGGATATTCAAGAATTAATGGGAGCATAGGTGCAACAGGAGGTAATGGCGGATATACATTTGGAGTAATATATTTAGAAAAAGGAGAAAAATTATATGTTTATGTAGGCGGTCACGGTGCAGATGCAGTTGTAGGAAAAGACGCAAAAGGAGGATACAATGGAGGCGGACTTGGAACTTGGGATCATTCAGATGATGAAGCAGCAGGTGCCGGAGGAGGCGCAACAGATATAAGATTAATTTCAGGAGAATGGAATAACTTTGAAAGTTTAAAATCGAGAATTATGGTAGCAGCAGGAGGACGGAGGTTCATCTTGGGCAACTTCTGGAGGAGCAGGAGGAAGCCTCGAAGGATTAACTAATAGAGTAAGTTCTATACCAGGAACTCAAAATTCAGGTTACAAATTTGGAATAGGACAAGATGGATATGGAGTAGGATCTTCAGATCGGAGTAGGTGGAGCGGGAGCCGGATATTATGGAGGTACAACTAGTGATTATGCAGATGCGTGTGAAGCAGGTGCCGGAGGCTCATCATTTATATCTGGATATGAAGGATGTAACGCAATAGACACAAACTCAGCTGAAAACAATATAATACACACTGGAAAGAGCATACATTATTCTGGGAAAAAATTTATGAAAGCTATTATGTATGATGGAAATGATACTAAAATTCCACGAATAAATACACAAAATGGATATGCTTCAATACAATTTTTGGGAAAAGATTTTGAGGAAGAAACCTTTTCAAAAACAGAATTTAATTTTAAAAATAATTATGAAGAATATGATGTGCCCAAAACAGGATATTATAAAATAGAATGTTATGGAGCAAAGGGAGGATATTCAAGAATTAATGGGAGTATAGGTGCATCAGGTGGAAATGGAGGATATATATCAGGATTTATAGAATTAAAAAAAGGAGAAAAATTATATGTTTATGTAGGCGGTCACGGTGCAGATGCAGTTGTAGGAAAAGACGCAAAAGGAGGATACAATGGAGGCGGACTTGGAACTTGGGATCATTCAGATGATGAAGCAGCAGGTGCCGGAGGAGGCGCAACAGATATAAGATTAATTTCAGGAGAATGGAATAACTTTGAAAGTTTAAAATCGAGAATTATGGTAGCAGCAGGAGGACGGAGGTTCATCTTGGGCAACTTCTGGAGGAGCAGGAGGAAGCCTCGAAGGATTAACTAATAGAGTAAGTTCTATACCAGGAACTCAAAATTCAGGTTACAAATTTGGAATAGGACAAGATGGATATGGAGTAGGATCTTCAGATCGGAGTAGGTGGAGCGGGAGCCGGATATTATGGAGGTACAACTAGTGATTATGCAGATGCGTGTGAAGCAGGTGCCGGAGGCTCATCATTTATATCTGGATATGAAGGATGTAACGCAATAGACGAAAATTCAACTGAAAACAATATAATACACACAGAAAAAAACATACATTATTCTGGAAGATTTTTTAGTAGTTGTGTGGTTTTAGATGGAAATTCAGAAGATATAATAAAGAAAAACTTAGAAAATGGATATGCAGTAATTACCTACTTAAGTAGTAAATATAAAAGTGCTATAGAGCTAAATAAGTTAATATAAAATTAAAAACATCTCACATCAAACAGAAACCAAAAACATGCTGGTCGACAGGGAACGTCGACCACTATTTTTTATAAACTGTAACTTATTACTCTTTAGGTTTATTAATTTTAATTGCTTTTTTTAAGGTTAAATGATACAATGGCAAAATGAAAAAGAGATGAAGAAAAGAGGAAAAAATTGGAAGAATTACAAGGTCAAATAATTGAATTTATTTTTCAAAATGATGTAAATAGTTATACTATTGCTGTTGTAGAAACAAATGAAGGCGAAGAAATAACTGTAACAGGATATCTTCCATTTATTAATATTGGAGATACTTTAAAAATGTTTGGAAAGCATATTGTTCACCAAGAATATGGAGAACAATTTAAAATAGAAACCTTTGAAAAACTTATGCCACAAACCTTAGATGCTTTAGAACGTTATTTAGCAAATGGAACAATTAAAGGAATTGGACCTTCTATAGCTAAAAGAATTGTTGCAACTTTTGGGGAAGACACAATAAATATTTTTAAATTTGAACCAAAGAAACTTGCTCAAATAAAAGGAATTACAGAAGCAAGAGCAGAAGAAATGAGTAAAGAATTTGTAGAAAACTGGGAGCTATGGCAAATAGTTGGATTTTTAGAGAAGTTTGGAATTAATGTTTCGAGTGCAAAAAAAATATATAAAGAACTAGGAACTGCCACAATAGAAGAAATAGAAAACAACCCATATATATTAGTTGATATAATTCAAAATGTTGATTTTAAAAAAATAGATAAAATGGCATTAGACTTAGGTATGTCTTTAGATAACTCAAAAAGAGTAAAAAGTGGAGTTAAATTTAGTTTAGGAAAAATAAGTTTAAATGGACATTGTTGTACATTAAAACAAAATTTAATAAAATATGTAAGCGATTTATTAGGCGTAAATACAGATATAATTGAAGAAGCTTTGCGAGAATTATTAATAAAAGAAGAAATTGAAATAGAAAAAAGAAATGAAGAAGAATGGGTATATTTAAAATATTTTTACGACGCAGAAAACAATATAGCTCAAAAACTATTAACACTACAAAATTCCAAAAATATAAAAAGAATTAATAATTATGAAATAGAACTTGAAAAAGCAGAAAAAGCAAATTCAATACAACTATCTGAAAAACAAAAGGAAGCAATAAAAAAAGTAAATGAAAATAACGTAACAGTTATTACAGGTGGACCAGGAACAGGTAAAACAACAATAATAAAAACATTAATAGATATTTATAAAATTCATGGAAAAAAAGTTGTGCTATGTGCACCAACAGGAAGAGCGGCCAAAAGAATTACAGAAACCACAGGAGAAGAAGCAAAAACTCTGCATAGGCTCTTAGAAATTGGAAAAATAGAAGATGATGTAAAAAATGTAAATAATAGTAATATTACACCAATAGATGCAGATGTAATTGTTGTAGATGAAATATCTATGGTAGATATGTTTTTAATGAATTATTTACTAAAGGCAGTGTATTTGGGAACAAAATTAGTTTTAGTAGGAGATGCAGACCAATTACCGTCTGTAGGACCAGGGAACATTTTAAAAGACATAATAGAATCTGGAGCAATTGAAACAATACACTTAAATGAAATTTTTAGACAAGCTGCAAAAAGTAAAATAATATTAAATGCACATAGAGTAAATGAAGGAAATCAATTTATAAAATCAAATGAATCAGAAGATGAATTAAAGCAAGATTTTTTCTATATAAATGAAAATAGCCAAGAAAAAATGCTATATGAATTAGTTTCATTATGCAAAGGAAGATTACAAAATTACGGAAACTATAACTTTTTTGACAATATACAAATTTTAACGCCAACTAAAAAAGGAATGTTAGGAACAAAAGAACTAAACAAAGTATTGCAAAAAGAACTTAACCCATCTGTAGTTGGAAAAAGAGAAAAGAAAAGTGGAGAAATTATTTTTAGAGAAGGCGACAGAGTAATGCAAACTAAGAATAATTACGATTTATATTGGGAAAAACAAGAAGAAAATGGAACAGGAATTTTTAATGGTGAACTAGGAAGAATTCAAAAGGTTAATGAAGAAGAAAAACAAATAAGAGTAAAGTTTGATGATGGAAAAACTGCATGGTATTTATATTCAGATTTAGACCAATTAGAGCATGCATACAGTATTACAATACATAAATCTCAAGGGAGCGAGTTTGATGTTGTAATAATAGCAATCCCGCCAGCATATCCAATGCTATTAACAAGAAATTTATTATATACAAGTATAACAAGAGCAAAAGAACTGTTAATAATTATTGGTAGCAATAGAACAATTGATTATATGATTAATAATGATAATAATAAAAATAGAAATACAGGGCTTGCATATAAATTAATGCAATTGTAGGGGGCGGACGCCTCTGTCCGCCAAAATAACATAAAAAAATAAATGTCAGACGTTGTAGGGGTCGGCGTCCTTAGGGCGACCCAAAATAAAAAATTAAAATATTTGAAAAAATAAATTAAACAATGTAGCGGCGGTCATTGACCGCCATAAAAAATAACATAAAAGGCGACCAATGGTCGCCCCTACAATTATATTTATCATTTTATAAATGTATTATAATTGTGTTATTAAATAATATAATTTTTAAGGGGGCAGAAAGGATGTGCGTAATGGATTTTTTGAACCTTTTGTTCCCTGTAAAATGTGGAATATGCAATAAAATTTCGAAAGAAGCAATTTGTTACAATTGCTTAAATAATTTATATAAAATAGAAAAAGTGAAAATTATAAATGTAAAAAATAATTATTATAATAAGCATTTATATATTTTTGACTATAAAGGAATAATAAGAGAAAAAATTATACATTACAAATTTAGAGATAAAGCATATTTATACAATTTTTTTGCCAAAATTATATTAAAAAATAAAAAAATATATAGATTTATAAAAAGTTATGATATAATCATTCCAGTTTCAATTTCTAAACAAAGGTTTAAAGAAAGAGGCTATAACCAAACAGTGCTTATAGCAAAGGAATTAGCGGGCAATATTAAAGGTTTAGAACTTAATAACAACGTTCTTTTTAAAATAAAAAATACAGCTCCGCAGAGTACATTGAATAAAGCAGAAAGAAAGAGTAATTTAAAAGGAGCGTATGTTATAAAAAATGAAACTGAAATAAAAAATAAGAAAATACTTATATTAGATGATGTATATACAACAGGAAGCACAGCTAAAGAATGTAGCAAATTATTAAAAAGTGCAGGTGCAAAGCAAATTGGAATTATAACAATAGCAAAAGATTAAAAATAGGAGGAATACATATGGAAGATTTAGTTGAAAGCATTTTAGATTATATAAGATCAGATTATACAGATTATGCAATAATGATAAATGGCGAATGGGGAAGCGGAAAAACTTATTTTTGGAACCATAAAGTACGTAATAAAATAGAATCAATGCAAATAAATGGTAAGCAATATACTACAATTTATATGTCTTTGTATGGTATTTCTAACCTAGAAGATATAAGCAAAAAAATATTTATAGAAACAACACAACTAATGGATAAAAATTTAAGAAAATATATGAATTCACATGGACAAACTTCAATTCCAGAATATGCTAAAACAGGTCTTGATATGGCAAACTTTTTTGGAGTTACACAAAATGGAGATAAAATAGATTATGCTAAATTTTTCTCTACAGATGATAAAATATTGTGTTTTGATGACCTAGAAAGAGCAAATGTAGATGTTATAGATATATTAGGTTACATAAATAACTTTGTGGAACATGACCATATAAAAACAATAATTATATGTAATGAAAAAGAATTATCTACAAAAATAAAAAATTCAAATGTAGAAATGAAAACCTTTATTGCAACCTATCTTTTGGATAAAGAAGGTGCTTTAACCAAAACGGATAGACCGATGGTTGAACAAATAAAAGATAAAATTGAATATGTTTTTGATAAAGCCAATGAATATGAAAGAATAAAAGAAAAATTAATAGGAGAAACATTTGAATATGCCCCAGAATTTAATTATATAATAAATGGGTTACTTATGAGATATGAAAATGATACAGAATTAATAAGATTTTTAAGAGAAAATACATCACTTATTATCTCAACCTTTAATAAAAGTGGAACACGAAATCTACGTATATTAAAACATGCATTAAATGACTTTAAAAAGATATTTGAAATGGTAAGTAAAAATTATCCTAATACAAGTAACAGAGTATTGCAAACAATGCTTATTTTCACAATAGCTGTTTCTTTTGAAATAAAGGCAGGAAAAATTACAAAAGATAAATTTGTAAATATAGATAGTAACGAAGAATACAAGTCAATTTTAGTATCATCAAGAGTTTTATCAGATAATAGACAATTCTATATAAAAGAATTTGATAGCAATTATTATTATAATTTTAAAGCAGAATATAGATTTTTTAAATTTATTGAAAAATATGTACGTACACGTATTTTTGATATGAAAACTTTTAAAATGGATATGGAAGTTATTATTAATACAGTAGATTTAGACAAACTTCCAGCCTATAAAAGGTTACTTACTGAAGAATACTGGAAAATACCAGATGACCAGTTTGCACCTGCAATGGATGTTATATTAAATAATGTAAAAAATGGTGAACTAGAATTAATAGATATAGTTAAATTGTATGCATATTTTAATTACTTTGCTAAAAAAGGATTAATTATGTATGATACAAAAACTATAAAAAGTGTATTTTTAAATGGTATGAATATATCTTCGTTAAAATCAAAATATTGTGATAATGTTGAAGAAGAACTAGCTAAAATTACTGTAGATGGCGAAATGAATGAAGATATGGAAGAAATTTTAAAACAATTTAATGAGCTAAACTTAACATTAAAAGAAAAAATGCTTAGAGAAAAAGCAGAAGAAATATTTAAATATATCCCAATGAGAATGGAAGTATTCTACGAAAAATTTGACAAAGAATGTATGAACGTTCCAATATTCAAATATTACGATGCATACCAAATTTTCCAAAGAATATCATGTGCAAGCAATGAAGATATAGTAACTATAAAAGAAAAATTGGTAAAAAGAGCAGAAAAATACACAAAAGAAATAGAACCAGAAATGAAAAACATAAAACAATTAAAACAAATAATGGATGATTATATCCATGGAAAAGATATTTCAATAAAAATTGTAATGTTAAAAGACTTTTCTAAAGAATTGGGCTATATTTTAGATAAATATAAAACACCATTCTTAGGAAGAAGAGAAGAATAAAGAAAAATAATTTTTGAATAAAAATTTCCTTTTTTGACAAAATAAAAATAGACATAAAAAAAGAGCAAAAATAAAAGGAGGAAATTTATGAAAGCCACAGGTGTTGTAAGAAGAATTGATGATTTAGGTAGAGTTGTTATACCAAAAGAAATAAGAAAAACTTTAAGGATAAAAGAAGGAGACCCTCTTGAAATATTTACAGATAGAGAAGGTCAAGTAATTTTAAAGAAATATTCTCCAATAGGCGAACTTTCAGAATTTGCAATAGGATATGCAGAGACACTAGCAAAAACAACGGGACACATTGCATGCATAACAGATAAAGATACTGTAATTGCTGTATCAGGTGGAGCAAAAAAAGAATTATTAGAACAAAATTTAAGCCAAGAAGTAGAACAAATAATGGAAGACAAAGAAGTATATACAAGTAATGAAAATAACGATGTTTCAGTTCCAATAGTAAAAAATGATAACAAAGAAAGAAAATTTAATTCACAAATAGTATACCCAATAATTTCAGATGGAGACGCCATTGGAACAGTAATATTAATATCAAAAGAGCCAAGAACAAAAATGAATGATGTAGAAAAGAAAGTTGCACAATCTGCAGCAAATTTTTTAGGAACACAAATGGAAATATAAAATTAAGGTAGACACGTGAGGAACGTGTCTATTTTTCTTGACAAATATAGTGTTTCAAGATAAAATCTACAAAAGAAAATTATATGAGGTAAAATAAATGAAAAAGTTACTGTTTTCAGCATATTCATTAGATGTTGGTGGAATAGAAACAGCATTAGTTACACTTTTAAATGAACTTGCCAAAAAACAATATGAAATAACACTTGTTTTAGAAAAAAAACAAGGAATATTTCTAGAAGATATAGATAAAAAAATAAAAATAATAGAATATTTGCCTAGCAATAATAAAAATGTATTTTTTAGAAAAATAATAAATTTAGTAAAAAGAGTAAAATTTACATTAAAATATAAAAATAAATTCGATTTTTCAGCAAGCTATGCTACATATTCTTTGCCAGGTTCATTTGTTGCAAGAATAGCTTCAAAAAATAGTGTACTTTGGGTACATTCAAATTATATGACTCTTTTTAACAATGATAAAAATGAATTTAATAAATTTTTTGAACAATTAAATATTAAACAATTTTCAAAAATAATATTTGTATCAAATGATGCTAAAAATGCTTTTATAGAACAATTTGCAAAGTTTGGAGAAAAAAGTATAGTAATAAATAATATAATTGACTACAATAAAATATTAAAACTTTCTGAAGAAAATATAACAGAAAAGAAAGAAGATAATACAACTACTTTCTTATATGTTGGAAGACTTACTGAAAAAGATAAAAAAGTAAGCAGAATTATTGAAAGTGCAAAAATATTAAAGAAAAAAAATGTACAATTCAAGGTAATAATTATAGGAGATGGAAAAGATAAAAAACAATATACTAAAATGGTGCAAGATTATGAGTTAGAGAAGTATGTTATTTTCTTAGGTAAAAAGAAAAATCCGTATCCATATTTTAAAGTAAGTGATTATTTAATATTAACATCGGAATATGAAGGATTTCCAGTGGTTTATAATGAAGCTAAGATATTAAATTTACCTGTAATAACAACTAATGTATCAGATAGCGAAACAATAATTGGTAATAACTATGGAATTATTACAAGTAAAGATATAAATAATATTGCTAAAAACATGGAAATGGTAATAAACTCTAAAATACAAAATAAAGAAAAATTTGATTTTAAGAAGTATAACGAAATAAATATACAAAAATTAGAAAAAATCATTAATTAGCAATTTGACATACTTGTCTTGTGTGTTATAATATCAAAGATACAAAAACTAAGGGAGAAAAAATAATGAATAAAGATAATCAAACAGTTATTAGTGTTAAAAATGTAACAAAAAAATTCAATGTTTATTTTGACAAAACAAATACAATAAAGGAAAAATTGTTGTTTTGGAATAGGTCAAAAAACAAAGAAGAAAGAACAGTTTTAGATGATATTAGCCTAGATATAAAAAAAGGAGAAGTTGTAGGTTTAATAGGCACAAACGGAAGTGGAAAATCTACACTATTAAAATTAATGACTAAAATAATTTATCCTACAAAAGGAACAATTGAAACAAAAGGAAAACTTACATCACTTCTTGAGTTGGGAGCAGGGTTTCATCCAGACTTTTCTGGAAGAGAAAATATCTATTTTAATGCTTCAATATTTGGATTAACAAGAAAAGAAATAGATGCTAGATTAGAACAAATAATAGAATTTTCAGAATTAAAAGATTTTATAGATAACCCAGTAAGAACATATTCATCTGGTATGTATATGAGACTTGCGTTTTCTGTTGCAATAAATGTTGATGCTGAAATTTTATTAGTTGATGAAATATTATCTGTTGGTGACCAACATTTCCAAGAAAAATGTTTCAAAAAAATAGAAGAATTAAAAGCAGAAGGAAAAACAATTGTAATAGTTACACATACAATGGGAGCTGTTGAAAGATTTTGCGATAGAGCAGTATGGCTTTACAACGGAAAAATAAAAATGGATGGAACTGCAAAAGAAGTTGTTCCAGAATATTTAAAAGTTACAGCATAGAAGGGAAAAATATTATGATAGAAATGTTTAAAAATATATATCAATATAGAGAATTGTTAAAAACAAATATAAAAAAAGAAATTAGAGGAAAATATAAACATTCATTTTTAGGTGTATTATGGTCATTTTTATATCCATTATTACAACTTGCAGTGTATGCAATAATATTTCCTTTAATACTTAGAAATACACAAGAACATTATGTTATATTCTTGTGTGTAGCATTAATACCATGGAACTATTTTACAACAATAGTTACACAATCAACTGGAACAATAATTGCAAATGGAGACATAGTAAAAAAAGTATACTTTCCAAGAGAAATATTGCCAATATCAGTTGTTACAAGTCAATTAGTAAACTTTTTAATTTCAACAATAATAATTTTAGCATTTGTACTATTTTCAGGAATGGGAATATCTAAATATATATTATTTTATCCTGTAATACTATTAATACAATATATCTTTTCAGTAGGGGTAGCATTTATAGTATCAAGTGCAACAGTATTTTTAAGAGACTTAGAACATTTAATAAGTATAGCAATGATGATGTTATTTTATGCAACACCTATTGCATATTCAGCAGATACAATACCTGCAAATTATTCTTTTATAATAACTTTAAATCCTATGGCACATATATTAAATGCATATAGAGACATTTTTTATTATCAAAGAATGCCTGAACTTCAAACATTAGCAATTATATTTGCAATATCTGTAGCTTTATTTGTTGTTGGTTATGCTATATTTAATAAATTACAAAAAAGCTTTGCAGAAGAATTATAAAAAGAAAAAAGGTAATAATTATGTATAAAATAAGTGTAATAGTACCTGTATATAATACTGAAAAATATATAAAAAAATGTTTAGACTCATTGATTAATCAAACTATGGAAAATATAGAAATCATAGTGGTTAATGATGGGTCTAATGACCATTCTGAAGAAATAATTAAAGATTACGAAAACAAATATCCAGAGATGGTTAAATATTATAAAAAAGAAAATGGAGGATTATCTAGTGCTAGAAATTATGGATTAGAAAAAGCAAAAGGAGAGTATATTGCATTTGTAGATTCAGATGATTATATAGATAAAGAACTATTTTCAAAATTAGATGAGTATATAGATAAAAATATAGATTTAATAAAATTTAAAACCATAAAAAAATATCAAGATGGAAAAATAGAGAGAATTTGTGGACCAATCTTTGAAGTATGTACTGGAGAAGAAGCGTTTAACAAATTATATTCAAAAGATATACTAATTGAACCAGCTTGGTTATACTTATATAGAAAAGAATTTTGGACCAAAAACAATTTTAAGTATGCAGAAAATTTATATCATGAAGATTTTGGATTAACTCCTATAGTAATTGCAAAAGCTAAAACTGTTGTATCAACAGAAGTTTATGGCTATTACTATATTCAAAGAGAAAATAGTATTGTTACAGACAAAACAAAAAATGTAAGAAAAGCTTATGATTTACTAAAACATTATGATAATATGCTAAAAGAAATTAAAAACATAAATTCAGAGAAAAAAACAAAAGAAAATATAAAAATGTTTTATACAAATTGCATATTATTAAAGACTAATGAACTAGGCAGAACAGAGCAAAAAGAGTATATTAAAGAAATAAAAAAGAGAAAAATAGTAAAAAACATAAAAGCAAGAAATTTAAAACAATTAATAAAAAAGATTTTATTAAATATTAGTATAAAACTTTATTTGAAAATGAGGTGAATGTATGAAAATGTCTAGAGAAGAAAAAACAGAGATAATAAATTTGGAATTAGAAGAAGAAAATAAAATTTTATTATCAAAAATGAAAAAACTACAAGAAGAATATGAAGTTTTGAGAAAAGATAACATATATTTAAAAAATGAGTATGAAAAAACTTATAATGAATTAGAAAAAATAAAATACTCAAGAACCTACAAGTTTGCGAATAAGTTAAATAATATTATTAGGAGAAAATAAAAATGAAAAAAAGAATATTATTAGTTGTTGATAATGAAGAATGGGCCTTAGGAAATATTGCTTATAAATTAAAAGAAAATTTAAAAGAGTTTTACGATATAAATGTAGTTACGTTAGAAATGTTCAAAGATAACATAGTAAAAATAATGATTTTATCTAAAAAATATGATTTAATCCATTTTTTATGGAGAGGGCATATATATTGGCTTTATAGTGACTTTGCAAAAGACTATATTAAAAATTTAGGCTATGAATTCAAAGAATTTTCTAATGAGTTTGTATCAAATAATATAATTACAACAACTATATGTGATCACCTTTTCTTAACTGAAGATGAAGAAAAAACAACAGAATTAATTTTATCAAATGTAAAAAATTATATCGTAACATCCCAAAAACTTAAAGAGATATATAATAATATTCCCAATATAAAAAGTCCTAAATGTGTTATACATGATGGCGTAGATTTAAATATGTTTTATAAGAAAAAAGAAGGAAGAAAAGATAATAATATAAGAATAGGCTGGGCAGGAAATAGCAAATTTACAGATTCAGAAAATGATGCAGATTTAAAAGGCTTAAATAATATTATAAAACCAGCTATTAAAGAGCTAAAAGAAGAAGGATACAATATTGAGGAAAAATTTGCAGATAGAAATGAAGGAATGATTCCTCACGAAAAAATGCCGGAATATTACAATAGTATAGATGTATATATATGTGCATCGAAAACAGAAGGAACACCAGCTCCTGTATTAGAAGCAATGGCATGTGGAATACCTATTATATCAACAGATGTTGGCATTGTGCCTGAAGCATTCGGAGAAAAACAAAAAGAATTTATAATGGAAGAAAGAACGAAAGAATGCTTAAAAAGTAAAATGAAAAAGTTGATAGAAAACAAAGAATACTTTGAAGAATTATCAAAGGAAAATTTGGAACAAATAAAAAAATGGGATTGGAAAATAATCTCATTGCAGTACAAGGAATTCTTTGATGAAAATTTAAAAGATGGAGAAATAAAAAATGCCTAAAGTAAGTGTTATAGTTCCAGTGTATAATGTTGAAGAATATTTAGAAAGATGTTTAGATTCACTTGTAAATCAAACATTGAAAGATATTGAAATAATTATAGTAAATGATGGCTCTACAGATGGTTCAAAAGAAAAAATACAAAAATATATAAATACATATAAAAATATAGTATATCTTGAAAAAAAAAATGGAGGACTTTCAAGTGCTAGAAATTATGGAATACCATATGCCAAAGGAGAGTACATAGGATTTGTTGATTCAGACGATTATGTTGAACTTACTATGTATGAAAAAATGTACAATAAAGCAATAGAAGAAAAAAGCGATATGGTAGAGTGCGATTTCATATGGGAGTACCCTAATAAAAAAAGAGAAGACATAGGAAAAGTATATTCTAGTAAAAAAGAAGCTATTATAGAGGCAAGAGTTGTAGCTTGGAATAAAATTATAAAAAAAGATATTATAGAAAAAACAAAAATTACATTTCCAGAAGGATTGAGATATGAAGATATTGAATTTTTTTATAAATTAGTGCCACATTTGAATAAAATTTCATTCGTAAAAGAGGTATTTGTACATTATATACAAAGAGAAAGTTCAATAGCAAATACTCAAAATGAAAGGACAGGTGAAATATTTAAGATATGGGAAAATGTTTTGAACTATTATATAGAAAATAATATTTTTAACGAATATAGAAGTGAATTAGAATATTCTTATACAAGAATTTTACTATGCAGTTCATTAAAAAGAATTATAAAAGTAAAGGATAGAAAAGTAAGGAAAGCATTGATAAAATTAACTTGGCAAAATCTAAATAAAAAGTTTCCTCAGTGGAAACAGAATAAATATTTAAATAGTACAAAATCATTTAAAAATTTGTATTTAAAATCTATTAATAAATTTATAATAAATTTATTATAAATAACACAATTAATTTTATTTTAAAATTCCGTTCTCCAAACGTTTTAAGACAGATAAAATATTCATACTTTTGAGCCACGGTCTCTAATTATATGTAATAGTCGGGTCGAACTCGTTTTAAAATATAAATTAATTGTGTTCTATAAGAATTTGAGGTAGATAAATGAAGAAGATTGTTTTTGGTATTACTGGTTTAACACTTGGTGGAGCAGAAAGAACTTTAGTAGATATTGCAAATAGACTTTGTTATAGATATGAAGTTACAATTTTTTGTCTGTATGCTGGTGGTGAACTAGAAAAGGAATTATCAAGTAAAATAAAAGTGATACATATATGTAAAAAAAGATATGATGAACTAAACAAATTTGAACAAAAGTATATGGTTCTAAAAATATTATTTAGTACGAAGTTTTTATATAAAACATATATATGGAGAAAGTTTGATAAAGAAATAGCTTTTTTGGAAGGGCCAATTACAAGAATTTTTTCTGTTGGAAAAGATAAAAAAAGAAAAATTGCATGGGTTCATAATGATATTTCAAAAGTATTTGGTAAAAGCTTTAAATCTAAGTTGAAAGCTTTTGTTGATAAATTCATATACAAAAAGTATGGTACGCTTGTATTTGTTAGTAATGATAACTTAAAGAAATTTGAGAGTAAATATAAAACAAAAAATGATAAAAAAGTTATATATAATTTTATAGAAACATATGAAGTTTTAAAAAAATCAAATAGTAAAGTTGAAGTTGATTTTGATGAGAAGACAACAAATTTTGTATCTGTATGCAGATTAGTTGAGCAAAAGGCAGTAGATAGATTAATAAATGTGCATAGTAAATTAATAGAAAATGGTTTAATACATAATTTTTATATAATAGGAGATGGACCAAAAAAAGCAGAACTAGAAAGCTTAATAAAGGAAAAAAATGTACAAGCTACATTTCATTTGCTAGGTAAAAAGGAAAATCCATATCCATATATAAAAGAAGCGGATTATTTTTGCTTACTAACATATTTTGAAGGATACCCAATGGTATTAGAAGAAGCAAAAATACTAGATAAATATATTTTAATAACAGATACAGCAGCAAGAGAAACAGTAGAAAATTACAATAAAAGTAAAATATTCGAAAACACAGAAGAAGGGATTTATGAAGGTTTAAAAAATATATTAATGAATAATGGTAATAACCTTAAAAAAGAACATTCACAAGAACTATATGATAACAGAAATATAATTGAACAAATTTGTAAATTAATAGAAGAATAAAAGGAGATAATTCTAATGCTAAGAATTTCAATATTAACACCAACATATAATAGGGTGAAATTGCTACCACGTTTATACAATAGCATAGCTAAAAATTTAGAAGATAATATACAAATAGAATGGCTAATAATGGATGATGGTTCAATGGATAATACTCAAGAGGTAGTAAGTGAATTTAAAGAATATCCAAATTTGAAAATTAAATATTATTTTCAAGAAAATAGCGGGAAAATGAAAGCATTAAACAATTTAATGAAACGAGTAACGGGAGATTTAATTGTAGAGTGCGATTCAGACGATTTTTTTGCAGATAATAGTTTTAAATTAATAAATGAAGAATACGAAAAATGCAAAACAGATAAAGAACTATATGCAATGTGCTTTTTGAAATTTGACCAAGATGGAAATAATATAGGTAAAGAATTCAAATATGAAAAAACAACTATGTTTGATTTGTATTTTAAAGAAGGGGAAAATGGAGAAAAAGCTTTAGTGTATTTTTCAAAT
>CAJKKA010000026.1 GCA_905200315.1 uncultured Clostridium sp. | reverse complement strand
TTGTATTTAAATAACAATTGTCATGCATTCTTAGGATACCTGAATACAAATTTGTAAATTAATTTTCTTGAAAATAGAAATAATTGTTGAAAAAAAACGAATTATAGTATATTATTTATTAATAAAAAAATAAGGGAGAATGTAATGAAAAATAAGAAATTAATAGTAGCATTTTTGGTAGTTTTTATTGTTCAAATATTCTTAGGGAGTATGAGTTTTGCACTAGAAAATAATATAGAAATTAGTGCTCCGTCTGCAATTTTAATAGAGAGTAAAACAGGTAGAATATTGTATGAAAAAAATTCGAATGAAAAAAGGTATCCAGCAAGTACAACTAAAATTATGACAGCTCTTTTAACCTTAGAAAATGTTGAAGATTTGCAATCTAAAGCTACAGTAAGTTATAATGCTGTATTCTCAGTGCCTTCAGGATATTCAGTAGATACTCTAAAAGTAGGGGAGGAACTTTCTGTAGAAGAACTTTTATATGCACTTTTAGTAAAATCTTCAAATGAAGCTGCAAATGTTTTAGCTGAATATGTTGCAGGAAATGTAGATAGCTTTGCAACAATGATGAATACAAGAGCTGCCGAGCTAGGGTGCAAAAATACAAATTTTGTTAATCCTAATGGTATTCAAAATGAAAATCATTATACAACAGCATACGATTTATCTCTAATTGCAAAAGAAACTATGAAAAATGAAACCTTTAGAAAAATAGTAAGTACAGTATCACATACACTTCCAAGTACAAATAAATATGAGCAAACAGATAGAAATTTAATTACAACAAATGATTTAATAAATAAAAAAAATAAAAACTATTATGAATATGCTATTGGAATAAAAACCGGTTATACAGCATATGCTAAAAATTGTTTAGTAGCAGGAGCAAATAAAGATGGTGTAGAGCTAATTTCAGTAGTGCTTGGTACAGATAAAAAAGAAGTGAATGGTTTAAGTAAAAGAGACACAGATACAAAAACATTATTTGAATATGTGTATAACAACTTTACACAAAAGAAAGTATCAACAGCAAGAGAAACTGTGGTAGGGCAAACAAAAATAAAAGGTGCTACAACTGAGACAAAAAACTTAGATTTAAATACAGATTCAGATATTAATATTTTAGTTACAAATGATAAAGAAAAAGATGAGATAAAGGGTGAAATAAAACTAAATGAAGATATAAAAGCTCCTATAGCAAAAGGAGATAAGCTAGGTACTATAACATATAATTCAGATGGAATTGAATATACTGCCAATGTAATAGCAGCAAACGATGTACAAAAAAGTAATTTAATCCTAAACATTTTAAGAATATTATTAGTTATAGTGTTACTATTATTAACATATTTATATTTAAAAAACAAGACAAAACGCAAAATAAATAAAAAACATAAAAAAGCAAATTACGTATATAAATAAAAAAATGAACCAAACGGTTCATTTTTTTATTTATAATCCTTTCCTAATGTTATTGTTAAATCTGCATCTACATTATCTTTTCCAGTTGTTGTTTTAGATTTTATATTAAGTAAGCTTTTTAATTTTGAAATTGCATCTTCTTCTTGTTTGGTTCTATTAATAATTGAAGATGTTTTTTGTATTGTTGTATTTCCAACTTTTACTACATCGAAGCCATTATTTTCTAAAGCCTTTAAAGCAGGTTCTAATTTTTCTGAATCTCCAGTTCCATTTAATAATTCTACTGTAATATATTTTTCTCCATTTGAAGTATCTTTTGTGCCACCGAAGAACATATCATTTACAAGTTTTTCTGCTTCAGAATCTATAACTTTTACAAACCATATTTCATTTATTTTTTTAGATTCATTTGGTAACATATCAGATTGTAAGCTTTCAGTATCAAAGTTTACAGCATATGGTATATAATCTTTTATTAAACTAACGGATAAATTTGTTTTTACATGTTTATTAACTATATCTAATAATTCATTTAGCTTAAATATATTATTTGCTCTTATTGTTTGGTTAAGAGTGGCTTTTATAAAATCTCTTTGAGTATGCATTCTTCCTAAATCGTTATCACCATATTCTTTAGGATAAGATGTACCATCGTTATTATGTCTGAAACGTAGTAATTGTTCGGCTTTATCTCCATCTATTTTTTGAGTTCCTTGTTTTAAATGTATATGTAATGTGTTTTCTTTAGAAGTATCATCATAGTCCATATCTATTGGAACATCAAATTCAACTCCACCTATTGCATCTACTATCTCTATTAAAGCTTTTGTATCAACAAAAACATAATATTTTAAATTTAGACCCGTTACTTTATTTACAGCTTTTACAGTAGTCATTGGATCCTTTTTTATATTGTAAACACAATTTATTTTGTCTGATGTACTAGCGTTTGATTCACTGTTTCCAATAAATGTATCTCTTGGAATTGAAAGCATATAAGCTTTTTGTGTTTTAGGGTCATATCTGCATGCCATAATTGTATCTGTCATATTTCCACTTTCACCAATTAATAAAAAGTCTAAAGTATCTAAATCTGCAAGAGTTTGTTCATTTTGGCCTAGCATTGTAGAGAGCAAGCCTTGAAGTCCCCAACCATTTTTATAAACTCTATATGTAAATATGCCAAGAAATATAATTATTATCATTGATAAAATAAGTAAAAATATTTTTAATTTTTTATGATTATTTTTTTTCCTTTTTTTTGCATTTCCTGAAACATTAGGATTATTGTTAACAGAACCTAAATTATTGTTTTTCCTTAAATTGTCTTTAGTACCTGTGGAGGTTCTTGAATGAGTATCTTTCATTCTTTTGGGTTTATTATCACTCACATTAATTCACTCCTATAAAAAAATTACTTCTATAGTATAACAAATATAAACAATAAATACAATAAAATTACATTATTTTTATAGTTTTTTATTTGGGGTTATAAAATAAAGATAAACATATTTTTGAGGATACAATAAAAAAATATACGGGTCGCCCTAAAGATGCGAACCAATACAAATACCAATGCAAGAATATTTGAAAATTAAAGAATATTACACAAATGAATGTGAAAATAAAATATTTGACAAATATAAATCAAACACTGTAGGGGCGGACGCCTCTGTCCGCCTAAAAAATCAAAATAGAAGTAATATAAGGACATTTGAAAAATTAAAATTTGACGTTGTAGGGGTCGACGTCTTTAGGGCGACCCGAGAATTATTTAAAAAATAATAATAAAATTGGATTTATATTATATAAAATTCTAGTAATTATTGTAGAACTTATTATTTCTTGTAAGCTTGTTAAAGGCAATACAGAAATTAATGCAAGTAATATAAAAATAATTATAAAAGCTTTTAATATTCCATATAATAAACCACCTAAATGATTAAATTGTTTAATTAATGGTAAATTTCCTATTGCTTCTGAAAAAATATGCAAGAATATTAATATTATTCTTGTAATTATAAATACAGCAATAAAAGAAATTACGTTTATAACTGTGTTTGTAATAGAATTTGAAACTAATTGTGTTGTTTCTTGCTTTGCAGAATTTATTGCATTGTCGAATATTTTTGGAATGCTATTTTTTTCTTTATTATCAGTTTTTTCTTCGTTAGAATCTCTATCTATTGTAGATACTACATAATTATTAACATATTCGTCTATATTTGTATTATTGATCAATAAAGCAGATATAGGTCTAAACAAAATTAGAGAAATTATTATGGCAATAAAAAATGCAACAATTTTGTAAGCAACCTCTATAAGCCCTTTTTTTGAATTAATATAAATTGTAATAAAAATAAATAAACAAACTAAAATATCGATTAAAATTTTCATATAAATCATCCTTTATAAATTAATTATCTCAACTTTATTTTTGTAAACTACACCAGCTATACCTGAACCTAAAACAACATTTTTAGCTTCTTGTGTTGTATTGAACTTTTTAATTAGCCAACCTGAATTATTTATAAAATCTATTTCAGAACCTAAATTAATTGCAATAGTGCTATCTGCACAGTATATAGCTTTGGGAGTTCCATTAATTGTGTACAAATTGTCTTTATTTGATGAAACATCAACTAAGTGAGCTTCATTGTTAGAAAATAAAGTATTTGAACCTTGTGATATTTTTATATAAGTATCTGTTAAATTAATATCAAAAAATAAATCTGTTTTGTCTGAAATTTTTGTAAGTTCTGTGTCATTGTTATTATTTTGAATTAAATGTATAGCATTATCATACATACAAATTAATTTATTTTTTGAACTATAGTTTATATCTATAATAATAGAGTTAGATTCTGCCGGATAGATGTAATCTATTGCATTTGTAAGGTCAGATTGAGCCTTTTCTATAGATAAAATTTTAATATTAGATTGTATAGAAGTTCCAGAATAATTTATTTCTGCAACAGATAAATATTTATTATCATTTGATATGGCAGAGTCGATTGCAAGTGTACTTGAAAGATATGTTTTAAATAATTCTTTTCCAGTAGAATCATATGTAATTACTATAGACTTATAACTTGTACTGCTTGCAATAAGAGAAACATAACCATTTTTATTTACGCTTATTTTGCTTATGTTTCCTTCTATATCTTTTTGCCAAATAATATTTTGTCCACTAATTAAATATACTTTTTGTCCATCTTTTTCTGCTAAAGCAATAAATCTGTTTGCAGATGAAGAAATTGGATTGTTAAGTTCAGTGGTTAAATTAAAGGCTTTATTGCTTGAAGAATTATATGCAGAAAATGTATTTTTATTTAAAACTGCTACATATTTATCGTATGCAAATACAAAAGTGGATTCATCATCATTAAAGTCTATTTTATTTGAATTACTACTACTTATATTCTTTTTAAATAGATATATATCAAAAAAATCTCTAATATTTTGGTTTGCAATATATAAAGAAAAGATAATTATTAAAAGTAAAATTAAAATAATTATACAAATACTTATTATTAAATTTTTTCTATTAATTCTTTTAAAAGATGATTTGTTATAAAATTTCATTTCTTTCTCCCAATTATTTAAAATTTTATTTTATTATAGAAAATTCCTATTGTCTATATCTTTTTATAACATTAAAATGTGTTTTTTTCAATAGAATAAATATAATTTGTACAAGCCCAATATATCCAAAAAAGCTAAATACAAAATTTACTAAAAATGAAAAACTAATATTAATAAAAATAATTGGCAAAAAGCTAACTAAAAACACAATAAAATTATTTTTAGTGTTTAAATTATCTATAAATCCAAATCCAGAAGATATAACAGAGGTTAAAATTGCAATTGCAATAACAAGGCCATAAATGTTTTTTTGAATAATACTAAAATTATTAAGTATTACTATAATTGGAATTTCATATAAATAATTGTTAGGTAAATAAAATATAAATAAAAAAATAATTAATGTTAAGCTACATAAAAAAGTAAAAGAAAACAAAGAAATATATTTTATTTGTCTTTTATTTTTTAAATATTTTTTTATCGAAATTAAAATTGGTATTAAAATAATACAATTATAACTAGCATATAAAATTGAATTTAAAAAACATTCAAAAAAAGAATTGTTAAAATAAAAAATATTGCTAAAAAATAAATTTATATTTAATTGGGGTATATCTAAAAATCCAAATAAAAAAATAATAAAAATTAAAAAAGGGATTAAAATGCTATTTATATTTAAAATGCTAGAAATATTTTTTCTAAAAATAAAAAAGCAAAATAAACAAATAAATATGCAAGTAATTATTTTGGAAATATTTAATTCTTGTTCAAAAAAAGAATTAAAACCAGAAATCATAGTAATATATGAAAGTAATAAAAATAAATTAATAAAAAAGTAAAATATTTTTTTAAATTTATTTTTTCCAAATAATAAATTTAAAAAATCAGAATAACTATTAATATTATTATTTAAAATTAAGAAAAGAGTTTTATTAATAATTAATCCAATAAAAAAACACGAAAAAATAACACTAAAAAAACCTAAAGAATTATATTTTACAAAAAATGTATATATTTCTTTTCCAGAAGCAAAACCAGCACCAATTAAAGTTCCAATTATAATAGAAATTATTTTAATATTATTTTTAAGCATAAATAACCCCCTAACAAAAAATATGCTAGGGGTAAATAATTAATACTATTTTTTTCTTTTTCTAATAAATGAAATTATTATACCAAGTAATATTATTAAAATTGGAATTATAAATATAATTGCTAAAACAATATTATTTTGTTTTTCAGTTGCAGTGTATGTTACTGTATTTGTATTTTTTCTAATTGTAATAGAAGAATCTTTTTCTGTTAAATATGCAACTGTATTTAATAATAAGTCTTTATTACTATAAATCGTAAAAGGCACTACTGTTTGATTTCCAATTGTTGCTGAATCTTGAGCAAATTTACTATTTGAGTAAATTATTAATTTGGAAGTTTTGTCATCATCTATTTTCTTTGAAAGTTCAGCACCTAAAGTAAATGGACCTTTTGTATTTGAATCACTTGCTAAGTAAGATGTATCGTTAGATTCAATTATTTTAGTAGATTCTACATTTAAACTATCTAATTTGTCATCATCAGCTAAATCTATTTTTGAACTATTTACAAACATTAATAAACCATCTGTTATTAGGTGTTCGGTAATTTTGTGGTAAGACATATTTGGAATTATATATCTTGTATCTCCTGAAGCTGTCTTTGAAGTATCGCTTTCTTTTACTGTATCTGTAGAAACTGAAACACCATATAAATCTAAAATACTTTTTAAATTTACAAAATTATCAGAAAATCCATCCATTAAGCATAAAATATTTCCACCATTATTTATATAATTTACTATTTTATTTTTTTCTAGTTCAGAATAATCAGAAGTTGGAGTAGTTAAAATCAAACAATCACATTTTTCTGGAAATTCTGATGTAATTAAATCTAATGTATTTACATCGTTTATTTCGTTTTGCAAAAATACATTAAATGTAGAAAGTTTAGAAAGTGCTTCAGAATGACCTGTTAAGAAATATACTTGAGGCTTTTCGTCTGTAATAATATTTAGAATTGCACTTGTTAATGTTTGTTCTGTTGTATCTATTTGCTCGTAAGAAGAATAATCATATGTATAAAAATCTGAACTTGTTAATATTTTGCTTTTTTCATCACAAGCAACTACAACACCTTGGTTGCCATCTTCAACTTCATATTTAGTATATAAATCTGCATTTTTTTCTGCATCTGCAACAGTTACTTTTATATTTGAATTTTCTCTGGTATATTGTTTTGCAAGTTCTACAGAATTATTACTATCTTCATATCCGAAGAAATAAATATTTATTTCTTTATTTATATCTTTAATTTTTTCTTTACTTTCATCTGTTAAAGAATATAATTTATTTTCTGTTAAATCTATAGTTTTTAAATTTAATTTTTGAACCCCATAATTAATACCAATAAATAATGCAATCATAATTGCTATTAATGCAAAAGTTTTACTTGTATTAATAAGACATTTGTTTTTTATTATTTCAATAAACTTTTTCATAATATCTCCTTCCTTATTTAACACTTTTTCTTCTTTGTAAAACAATAATTGTTAATGCTACAAATAATAAGGTAAAACTTATAAATGTAACAATTTCGCTTAAAGCAATTTGGCCAGAAGGAAATTTGTCAAACATATTAATTAAAGATAAAGATGAAAATATTTCATTAATATCTGGTAAAAACCAAGTTAAAATAAAGAAGCCAATTGTTAAAATTGCTGCAACAACTTGATTTTCTGTTATACTTGAAGCAAACATACCAAAAGAAATATAAGCTGCACCAAGTAATAAAAAACCACCCAAAGTTACAATAGAAGAAACAAAATCTGGTTTACCAAAATACATAAGTATAAAATAGTATATAAATGTTAAAAGTTCTGTAATTAAAAGTACACAAATTGCTGCTAAAAATTTACCAAAAACAATAGAGGTAATTCCACGAGGTGATGTAAATAAAAGTTGGTCTGTTCCTTCCTTTTTCTCTTCTGAAAACATTCTCATAGTAAGAATTGGAGTAATAAATGTTAAAATTGTAGCAAGAGAATAAAACATATTTTGAAATTTAGACATTCCATAAGAAAGTATATCTAAATAAAAGAATACGCTTGTCATTAATAAAAATAAACCAATAAAAACATATCCAATAGGTGATAGAAAATAGCTTTTTAATTCTTTTTTTAATACTGCAAACATTATTTATTACCTCCTTTATCTTTTATTAGATCTATAAATGCATCTTCAAGGGTTGTTTCAGACTTTTTAAGTTCAAATATTGTAATTCCCTCTTTAGCAAATTTTTCAAAAATAATTTTACGTATATCGCTGTTTTCTTTTGCTGTTAAAGAATATTGTATAGTGTTATCATCATTTTTCTTAATTAATTTTATTTCTGTAATTTCAGGAATTTCTTTTACAACATTTTTTATTTTATTTTCGGAATCTTCAACAGTAACTAAAATAACATTATTTTTAGAAACTTTATTTTCCAAATTTTCTGGTGTATCTATAGCAATTAATTTACCCTTATTTAAAATAATTACTTTTTTACACATTTGAGAAATCTCAGATAAAATATGTGAACTAATAATAATTGTATGATCCTTTGCTAAAGACTTTATTAAATTTCTTATTTCAGTAATTTGTTTAGGGTCTAAACCAACAGTAGGTTCATCTAAAATTAAAATTTTAGGGCTACCAACTAAAGCACCGGCCATGCTAACTCTTTGTTTATAACCACGAGACAAATTCTTAATTAATTTGTTTTGCACATCTGTTAAATTAGTTTTAGCCATAATATCGGAAACCATATTCTTTTTATCTTTTCCTTTAACATATTTAAGCTCTGCCATATAGTTTATAAATTCTTTAACAGTTAAATCCTTATAAAGTGGTACATTTTCAGGCATATAACCAATATTAGATTTAGCCTTTTTACTTTTTTTAGAGATATTCACCCCATTAATTAAAATCTCGCCACTTGTAGGTTCAATAAAACCAGTAAGCATATTCATTGTAGTAGATTTACCAGCACCATTAGGACCCAAAAGACCTATAATTTCGCCATCGTCAATTTCAAAAGAAATATTATCAACTGCAACAAAACTGCCATATTTTTTGCAAACATTTTTTACAGTAATCACGAAAAAACCTCCTTAAAATATAAAATTAATATATACGGAAATACTATCACTTGTAAGCAAAAAATTCAATAAAAACAAAAACAAATTACAAACAATTCACAAAAAAAACACAAATATAAATATGCCCACAATATTACAACTATAATACATTTTTGTTATATTTAACTATGAATTAATTATTCATGATATAATATAGCAGAAAATATACTAAAGGAAATGAATTTGGTTTACGATAGACAAAATAAAGTTTATTATTTAGCAACTTGAGAATATTATGGAGTACAAAATTCGGTTAAAGATGGATATAAAAAAGGTAATACATATGTTGTAAATGGAGAATATGAAACATCTCTATATAATGAGCAAGAAGAAAAAGTAAATAATTTTACATTAGCACTTGAAAAAGATGGCGAAAATTATAAATTTGTTTCAAACTCAATGAAATAAAATTGAATATCTGCTCATTTAGAGCCAAAAATTGACTTTTTTTGTATTTAGGAGTATAATTATAAATAATTGAGTAATAATTTAGGAGGAAAGTTTATGGAAGAAAAAATTAAAAAACTAAAGAACGATATAGAAATACTACAAAATGTATATGATAATGATATGAAAAGTGGAAAAAACGAAGAAAATGATCAGATTCAAGCAAATAGACAAAAAGGGATAAATAAATTACAAGAAGAACTTAAAGAAGTTGAGATAGAAAAATTAAGCAAACTTAAAGAAAGAAAAGTAGAGCTTGAAGGAATACTTAAGAAAAAAGAAAGTTTAAACAAAGATAAAGAACAATTAGAACAAGCCATTTATGAAATGAGCGGAGAAAATACAAGTGCTGAAGCAAAAGAATATGAAAATGATTTAGGAAAAGTTAATGCTGAATTGGATTCATTAAAAGTTTATGAAGAGGAACTAAACGGAATTAATGCAGAAATAGGAGAAATAAGCGAAAAATACAATATAAAAGAAAATGCAAAGGAAAATAAAATATACTCAAAAGAGAGTGATGAAAATGCAAATATACACCATATAAAAATGTCTGATGGCCAGGAAGTTATTTTAGTTGAAGATATATATAACCAAAATCAATTTAATATTGATGGAATGAAAACTTATATGTATAATGTTATTGGAAAGGAAGGTAAAGCTAAAGTTGTATATTTAGATGAAGACTTAGATTTTGACATGATAAATAAAGATGATAAATATGCATATATAGTAAGAGATTTTTTATCTCCTGCTAGAATTGAAAGATTATCTTCACAAGAAGCTAAAGGAAAAGGTGTTGTAGATTTTCTTTATGTAGGAAACATACAGAAAGACCAAGAAAGCGAAATAGGATATAAAAGAATAAGATATACTGATGATTATATATATAACAAAATATCAAAGAAAGAGTATGAATTTGAAAGTAAGAATAAAAAAGAACTTGAAAACAACATAGAAAAATATGGAGAAGATAAATATAGAAAAGGTTTAGAAACAGTGACAGGCAAATTAGAGTCAATAATAAATCAAAGACCAGATTTATATAAGGAGAATATAAAAGACGAAAATACAACTAATCAACAAAATAATAATACAATTGAAAAATCAAACATAGTAGAACCAAATAATAATATAATCAACAGACCAAATATAGTAGAACCAAATAATAATACAATCAACAGACCAAATACAGTAGAAACAAATTATAATTCAACTAACAAGCAAAATACAATAGAACAAGACAATAAAAACACATCAATGGTTGAATACAAAAAGGACAATAGAATTATAGCTTGGATAAAAGATAGATTTAATGGTATAAAAGAAAAATTTAATAGCGTAAAAGAAAGATTTTCAAAATCAAAGAACAACAAAGAAGAAGTTGAATTAAATGAAGTTGGAGAAGCTTGGCAAGATTATATAGATATGCAAGAAGAAAATGCAAGTAAAGAAAGTAAAGCAAAAGGATTTAAAGAAGGTTTACAAGTAAAAGGTCAACAATTAAAACAATCTAAAATTGCTAGAAAGCTAACTAGACAAAATGAAAAAGATAAAAAACTAGTAGAAAAACATGAAATGCAACAAGAAGATGATGAAATAGATTTATAAATTTAAGTATAATTAAACAAAAATAATAATATAAATGCAATAACGGAGGTTGTATATGGAAAATATATATCCAATGCTTATTGCATTTTTTATGATTTTTGTTTCTGAATTAGGGGATAAAACACAAATTTTAGTAATGAGTTTTTCAGGAAAACAGAAAATAGCAACTATTTTATTAGGTGTTGCCTTAGGTACTTTTTTTAGCCACGGTTTAGCAATTTTATTTGGTAGTTATATAGGGGCAATAAATAATGAAAATGTAAAATTAATTTTAGATTTTGCTACAAATATAATATTTATTATTTTTGGATTAATATTTTTATTTAATAAAGAAAAAGAAGAAAGCGATGAAAATAAAACAGGTTTATTAAGTAAATTGGCAAATATAAAACTAAACTACATACTAATAATTGCAATTAGTATTGCAGTAGGAGAACTAGGAGATAAAACATTTTTAGCTGCAATAGGACTTGGAATACAATATGCAAAATATAAAATACCATTAGTTATTGGAGCAATAATGGGAATGGTTATAAGTGATTTACTTGCAATTATATTAGGAAAAATTATAAGCAAAAAAATACCAGAAGAATTAATGAAAAAAATATCAGGAATTTTGTTTATTATATTTGGAATAATTGGAATTTTGTTCTAAAAAACTTGAAAAATATATTAACATAATGTATAATACTATTGTTTTATATAGATTAATTTCTATGTTCACTAATAGGAACATAACTTCCTAATTTAGTTTAAACATATATAACAAGTAAACAGCAACAATTAGAAAGGATGATGACAATGAAGCGGAGAATTAAAATTTTAATAGTAAAGGTACAAGAATATTGTCAATTGCACAATAAGGCAGCTTTTGACGTTGTGTCTGATTGTTCAATAGTTGTAGGGATTGTAATTTTAGGGCTTATAGTATTTTTATCCTTGGAACCTAAAAAAATGACAAGTTCAGATGTTGAATATTGTAAAGAAAGGATAGAAAAAATAAGTAAAAATGAGTTCTGGGAGTCTGTTGAGATTATTAATCAATTGGAAAAAAAGGGGTATCATGTATGGATAGACTATGAAAACTCCAAAATTACAATTGATCATGTACACGAAAATTCAGAAATGATTATTTTTCAAAAAATAAAAAATGAAGATATTTCATTAAAAAAAGATCTTTCTGATGCAAAAAATAATCAAATAATTGGTACTATACTTGCAGGAGCCGCAGGAGTGATAGTAGGTCCAGTAGTAATTATAATAATATTAGCAATTTTTTTAGTAATTTGCTATATTATTGAATGGATTCAAAAAATTGCAGAGAAAATAAAAAAGTAAATTTTCCGGGTTTGGAGGAGTAATATTATTACTCCTCCATTTTGTTATATATTTTAATTGAAAATATTTATACAATTTGATATAATTCCAAAAAATGGAGGAGATTTAAGGATGTCTAATTTTGTACATTTGCATGTGCATAGCGAATTTAGTTTACTTGATGGAGCTAACAGAATAAAAGACCTGCCAGTTAGAGCTAAAGAACTTGGTATGGATTCTATTGCTATAACAGACCACGGAGTTATGTATGGAGCAATAGACTTTTATAAAGCTTGTAAAAAAGAAGGAGTGAAACCTATTATAGGGTGTGAAGTATATGTTGCACCACGTACAAGATTTCAAAAGGAACCGGGAATAGATAATAAATATAATCATCTAATTTTGCTTGCAAAAAATAACGAAGGTTACAAAAACTTAAGCAAAATGGTTTCTATAGGATTTACAGAAGGTTATTATTACAAGCCAAGAATTGATTTAGAAACAATAGAAAAATACCACGAAGGAGTAATTTGTCTTAGTGCCTGCTTAGCAGGAAGCGTTAATCAAGCTATTTTGAATGGAGATATGCAAAAGGCAGAAGAAAGAGCTTTGTGGTTTAAAAATGTTTTTAAAGATGATTATTATTTAGAAATTCAAAATAACGGAATAAAGGAGCAAGTTTTAGCAAACCAAAAACTAATAGAATTAAGTAGAAAGCTAGATATTCCACTAGTTGCAACAAATGATGCTCATTATTTAAAAAAGGAAGATGCATATAATCACGAAGTTTTACTTTGCATTCAAACAGGAAAAAGAATGAGTGATACAGATAGAATGAAGTTTGATACAGAAGAACTCTATATAAAATCTCCAGAAGAGATGATAGATTACTTTAAAAATTTTCCTGAAGCTATAGAAAATACAGTAAAAATAGCAAATGAATGTAATGTAGAATTTGAATTTGGAAATACAATTTTGCCTAATTATGATGTTCCAGAAGAATTTGAAACACATTACGATTATCTAAAAAAATTATGTGATGATGGACTAATAGAACGTTATGGCGAAAATTATTCTGAAGACATTAAGAAAAGAGCAGAATATGAAATTGGAATAATTAAAAAAATGGGTTATGTAGATTATTATTTAATTGTATGGGATTTTATACATTATGCTAAATCGCACGGAATTCCTGTTGGACCAGGTAGAGGTTCAGGAGCTGGTTCAATTTTGGCATATGCTATTGGAATAACAGATATAGACCCTATGAAATACAATTTACTATTTGAAAGATTTCTAAATCCAGAAAGAATAAGTATGCCCGACTTTGATGTTGACTTTTGTTATGAAAGAAGACAAGATGTTATAGATTATGTATGTAGAAAATATGGTTATGACCATGTTTCACAGATTATTACATTTGGAACAATGTCTGCAAGAATGGTTATAAGAGATGTTGGTAGAGTGCTAGATTTTCCATATGCAGAGTGCGATAAACTTGCAAAAATGATACCAAATGAATTACATATTACTATAAAAAAAGCACTTGAACAAAATAAAGAATTGAACAATTTATATGAAACAGATGAAAATATAAAAAAATTACTAGATATTGCGATGGCATTAGAAGGAATGCCAAGACAGGCTTCAACACATGCTTGTGGAGTTGTTATTACAAAAGACCCAGTAGATACATATGTTCCTCTATATGTTAGAGATGGGCAAATTTCAACACAGTATATAATGACAACACTAGAAGAACTTGGACTATTGAAAATGGACTTCTTAGGACTACGTACACTTACAGTTATAAAAGACTGTATGGACTTAGTAAAACAATGTAGAGGCATAGATGTTGAATTTGATAAAGATATGTCAGATCCAAAGGTATATAAATTATGGCAAGAAGGGAAAACATCTGGAATATTCCAATTTGAAAGCCAAGGTATGACAAACTTTATGAAAGAATTGAAACCAGACTGTTTAGAAGATTTAATAGCAGGTGTTTCATTATACAGACCAGGACCAATGGATCAAATTCCTCGTTATATTAGAGGAAAACTAAATCCAGGTCATAACGAATATACACATCCGGCATTAGAGCCAATTTTAAATGTAACTTATGGATGTATGGTGTACCAAGAACAGGTTATGCAAATAGTTAGAGACCTAGCAGGTTATTCACTAGGTAGAGCAGATTTAGTTAGAAGAGCTATGGGTAAGAAAAAGCTTGATGTAATGGCAAAAGAAAGAGAAATATTTATTCATGGAGAAGTAGATGAAGCGGGAAATGTTTTAGTACCAGGTTGTGTAAGAAATGGAATAGATGAAAAAAGTGCAAATAAAATATTTGACGAAATGGCAGAATTTGCAAAATATGCATTTAATAAATCACATGCAGCATGTTATGCAGTTGTAGCATATAGAACAGCATATTTAAAAGCATATTATCCAGAAGAATTTATGGCAGCTACATTAAACAGTTTTCTTGGAAACTTAGATAAAGTACCAGAATATATAGATGAATGTAAAAGACTAAAAATAGAAATATTAAAACCAGATGTAAATAAAAGTTTTACTAAATTTACGGTTGACAATGGAAAAATAAGATTTGGATTAGGAAGCATAAAAAATGTTGGTGTAGCAGTTGTTGAAAACATTGTAGAAGAAAGAGAAAAACACGGAAAATATGAAAGCTTTACAGATTTTTGTGAAAGAACGAAAGACTTAGGTGTAAACAGAAAATGTGTAGAAAGCTTCATAAAAGCAGGGTGTTTTGACGAATTTGAACAAACAAGGCATACACTCTTGGAATCTTTTGAAGGAATATTAGATACAATTCAAAGTGAAAATAAAAAAGCCTTTGATGGACAAGTTACAATGTTTGATTTAGGAGGAAATGAAAACGAAAATCTAGATTCAATTAAATATAATTTTATTGAAGTAGAAGAGCTTTCAGAAAAGGAATTATTATCAATGGAAAAAGAAATGCTTGGAATTTATTTATCTGGTCATCCATTAGAAAAAATAAAAGAACAAATTGCAGCACAAAGCACAATAAATACATTAAAAATGAAAGAAATTGAAGAAAATATATCTAATCCAGAAATAAAACTACCATATAAAGATGGGCAAAACGTAAAATATGCAGGAATAATAACATCTATAAAAAAGAAATACACAAAAAATAATAAACTAATGGCATTTATAACAGTGGAAGATTTATATGGAACTACAGAAATAATTTTGTTTGAAAGTGCATATCAAAATAGTAGTAATAGTTTAGTAGAAGAAAATGTTGTAATGATAGAAGGAAGACTAAGCATAAGAGAAGATGAAGATGTAAAAATAATTGCAAATAAAATAACAGACTTTGGAGTAAAAAAGAAACAAATTTTGGAATTAAACATAACAGGAACAACAGAAGAAACTAAAGCGAAATTAAGAGGAGCAATACTATATTTTACAGGAGATAAAAACAATATTCAAGTGCAAATATTGCAAGATGGAGAAATAAAGCCATGTGGGGCAATATATTTAACAGATGGAATTTTAAAAGAATTTCAGGAAATATTAGGAAATGAAAATGCCTATGTAAAAGATATATAGTTTAATTAAAATTATTGTTAAGTATATAAAGTAAAATACATAAAATT
>CAJKKA010000025.1 GCA_905200315.1 uncultured Clostridium sp. | reverse complement strand
AACAGACAAAAACTACTGGGCCGGCTATTTCTACAAGAAGCAATACCGGATATTATAACTTCTTGAATATTACTTACTGTTTTTTCTACTAAATTAGGGTCTGTTAAAATACTTACAACAGTAGTTCCATTTTCTATTAATGCAATAGGACCATGCTTTAATTCACCAGCTGCAAAGCTTTCAGAATGAATGTATGAAATTTCTTTTAATTTTAAGGAAGCTTCCATAGAAACAGGGTAATCTATTCCTCTACCAATAAAAAATACATCTTTTTCTTTATATATTTTTTGTGCAAACTTTTGCAAATCTTTTGAGTTTTTTAAGACGATTTCTGCTTTTTCTGGTAAAGATAATAGTTCTTTTTTTAGTTCAGTTATTTTATCTTTTGAAAGACTTCCCAATATTTCTGCAAAATACAATGCCATAATGTTTAATAAAACAACTTGAGATGTATATGCCTTTGTTGAAGCAACAGCAATTTCTGGACCTGCATGTGTATATACAAAATAATCTGCTTCTCTTGTTATAGAACTTTCAATTACATTTGTTACCGCAATTGTTTTTGCATTTTTAGATTTTGCAAGCTTAAGAGCAGCAATAGTATCAGCTGTCTCTCCAGATTGACTTATATAAATGCAAAGAGTTTTTTCGTTAATTAATGGATTTCTATATCTAAACTCTGAAGCAACATCTACACAAACTGGTATATTTATAAAGTGTTCGAAATTTGCTTTAACAGCAAGACCAGCATGCATTGCAGTTCCACAAGCTACTATATAAATTTGATTTATAGTACTTAAAAAATCTTTATCTAAGTTCAAACCATCAAAAGCGATAGAGCTACCATTTAAAGATGTTCCTATAGTTTCTCGGATAGCTTTTGGTTGTTCGAAAATTTCTTTTAACATATAATCTTCAAAATTACCTTTATCTACACTATCTGCTGCAAGTTCTACACTTTCAGATTTTTTTGTTAATTTATTTAAATCAAAATCATAAAATTCTATGTTATCTTTTGTAATAACTGCATATTCTTTATCATTTAAAAAATAGAAGTTATTTGTAAAAGATATTAAAGCAGGAATGTCAGATGAAATAAAAGTTTCACCTTCTTTTGTACCTATTACTAAAGGACTATCTTTTCTTGTAACTATTAATGTATCTGGAGCATTTTTGCTTATAACTTCTAAGGCATAACTTCCTTTTAAATCTTTACAAGCTAAATTAACAGCTTTCAAAAAAATATTGTTCTTTTCAGATAATAGAGAATTTCTATTGTTTAATGTAGGGGTAGACGTTTCTAGCTGCCCGCATGGAAAAGACAATTTTTCATAATAATAGTGAATTAAATTTGGAATAGTTTCCGTATCTGTATCAGAGTAAAAAGTGTAATTTTTACTCTCTAAAAAATCTCTTAGTTCTTTATAATTCTCAATAATTCCATTGTGAACAACAGAAAAAGTTTTAGTATTATCCATATGAGGGTGAGCATTTTCTTTAGAAGGCTTTCCATGAGTTGCCCATCTTGTATGTGCAATGCCAAGAGTTCCGTTTAAAGATTCAATTCCTTCTAAATTTTCAAGGTTTGCAACCCTGCCTTTATCCTTTTTTACAATAATATTAGCACTTTCCATAACAGAAATACCAGCAGAATCATAACCTCTGTATTCTAATTTTTTTAGTCCATTAATTAAAATTGGACAAGCATTTTTGTTACCATTGTAACCAACAATACCGCACATAAGCGTACCTCCTTAAGCTTTTACATTATTATATTACAACTAGTGTGAAAAATAAGCAAGTACAAAAATAAAATAATAAACCAGAAAAAGTTTAATGCAAAAAAATATAAAAATTACAAAAAAATATTTTTTCTATTATATGTGTAAATTCGCAAAGAAATTTTAGTATAAAAATATGTTTAAATAAATTATTATAAGTGTTATAATTGTGGAAAAAAAGGAGGTAATTATATGGATTTAACAATTGATGTAGAAAATTATAAACTTAATATAAGAGCAGCAGGAGTTATAATTCATAATGGAAAAGTATTGGTACATAGAAATATTAATTCAGATCATTATGCTTTAATAGGAGGAAGAGTGGAAATAGGAGAAAGCTCTGCAGATACAGTAAAAAGAGAGATTCAAGAAGAACTTGGAAAAGAAATAGAATTAACAGGTTATATAGCAACTATTGAAAACTTTTTTGAAATGAAATGGCATAAATACCATGAAATTTTATTTATACATAAAGCTGAATTTATAGATGAAGAAGATAAAAAAATAGAATATACAATGAAAAATATTGAAGGAAAAGACTATTTACAATATGAATGGCTAGATATAAATAAAATTGATGAATATCCATTATTACCAAAAACTGTAAAGGAAATTTTAAAAGAAAATAAATTTCCAAAACATAAAATAAATAATGAATTGAAATAAAAAAGGAGAAAAATGAAAGTATTAACAATAAGACAACCTTGGGCAACATTAATAATGCAAGGTTATAAAAGATTTGAATTTAGAAGTTGGCAAACCAAATATAGAGGAGATTTATTAATACATGCTGGAAAAGGAATAGATAAAGAAGCAATGAAAAGGCTCGCTAAATATATTCCAAAAGATATGCCAACTGGAAAAATATTAGGAAAAGTAACATTAGTAGATTGTGTGAAAATGTCATCAGAATTTAAAGAGAGATTATTAAAAGAGAATAAAGACATATACACAGAAAGCTCTTTCAAAGAAAATTATGGCTGGCAACTCGAAAATATAGAAGTATTTGATAAGCCAATAGAAGCAAAAGGCAAGTTAAGCTTGTGGGAGTATGATATATGAAAAATATAGAAAGATATTATAAAAATACAGCAGATGCAAAGCCTAATTATACTGTTAAAAAATTCATAGAATTAAATGTAGAACCAGGCAATGCAATAGAGCTTGGATGCGGAGCTGGAAGAGATACAGTTTGTTTAATAAAGAATGGCTGGAATGTACTTGCAATAGATAGAGAAGATGTTGAATCAAGAATTGCGGCAAAATTAGAAGCGGAAGAATTAAAACAATTTAAATTTTTAAAGCAAAAATTTGAAGATATTGAATTAGAAAAGAATAATTTAGTAGTTGCTAATTTTAGTATTCCATTTTGCAATAAAAATAACTTTAAAAAATTATGGAATAAAATAGATGATAGTATTTTGAAAGACGGGTATTTTGTTGGTAATTTTTTCGGAGAGAATGATGAATGGAAAATTACAAAAGAAGAAATGACTTTTCTTACCAAAGAGCAGGTGATGGAATTATTAAAAAATTTTGAAATTATAGAGTTTAATGAAGTAGAAAAAGATGATTTTACCGGTTTAGAAAAAATGAAACATTGGCATATATTTAATGTAATAGCGAAGAAGAAATGAAAAGTAAATTTTTCTCATAACTCTAAGGTCGATAGTTCGAGTCTATCCCCCGCAACCAAGTTATAAATACTTACAGTTTCAACGACTGTGGGTATTTTTTTATGCCTTGAAATGGGTTGCGATAATGCTTAAATTTAGCATTATTATGTCAAATTGGGTAAAAATTGGGTAAAATAAATACCTCAAATGCCCGAAATTCTAATAAAAATTCATTAAAATTTTATACTTTTTTAACATAATAAAAGGCAATGGGAAATCTAAAAAATATATTTAGTTGCCTTTTATTTTTTATCGTGAAAATTTGTAATTTGTGAAAATTAGAAAAAAGTTCAAATTAAGATCTTGTTGGTAATAATAAGTTTTCTAGTGCATAGCCAGCTTTTCTATTATGAGAAAGTAGTGGATGCACATAAAAATCAAGTGTAGTACTTATTTGTGCATGACCTAGTCTCGCAGAAATTACTGCTATATCAATGTTTTGTGCAACTAGTAAACTTGCGTTTGTATGTCTTAATCCGTGAAAATTAATTACAGGTAATCCTATTTGACCAACATATTTAACAAACCATTTGCTAATTGTGGAAGGGTGCATTGGTTTGCCATCTGCCTGTACAAATAACCTATTAGAATCAGTCCATAATTCGCCGTAGATGGATTTTTGTTCTTCATACCATAACTTATATTCCTCAAGTAAAGAAATGATAAATTCGGGTATTGCAATTTCTCTAATGGAACTTTCCGTTTTTGGGACTTTTGTGAAAACTCCCATATCTGCTAGATACTGACTAGAGCGATTAATACTAATAATTCCATTTTTAAAATCAACATCTTGCCATTCTAGTCCCATTAACTCGCCTAAACGAACACCAGTAAATACTGTAAGGATGATTGCAACTTTGTATTTAGTATCTTCGCTAGGTAATAGTTCTAAATTTTCTAGTAATATTTTAGTTTGCTCATCATCATAAGATTTTCTTTTTGGCTTTCTTGCTTTAGGCGGTTGAACACGTTCAGCAGGATTCGCAACTATTAATTGCCAATAAACTGCTTTATGAAGCATTGCTCTTAATAATCTGTGATGTTCTAAAATCGTTTTACCAGATAAAGGCTTTTTTGTTTTTGAACCATTGTTGCCTTTTTTTCTAACTAATTGAGTATCTTTTTCAAGTAAATCATAGAATTTCATAATGTCAGTTGGTTTAATTTTGTTAATATAGAAATGCCCAAAGTATGGTAAAAGTCTTGTTTCTAACATTCTACAATAACGTTTATATGTTGATGGAGCAAGTTCTTTTGAGCCATAATCTCTTTTCCATATTTCAGTAAACTCAGAAAATTTAAGAGATTTACCATCAATTATTAAACCATTTTGTACTTCAGTAACAAATTTTGCTAGTTCTACTTCTGCTTCTTTCTTTGTTCCATGTACTGTTTTTCTATGTATTAATGGTTTTCCATGCAAGTCATATCCTTCAGATACTATTAGCCTGTAACTATTTTTACCTCTTTTTTCTATACTCCCAGCCATTACTCTTTTCACCTCCTTTCGAGCATACCTATGGGTGGGAGGAGTATTTAATTCAATTGTTAACAAATAGATTATACAATAATAGTTAACAGATTGCAATAGTTTTCAAAAAGAAACTTAAATTTTTTTATAGTTATACAAAATGAGTAATACCAAAGTAATCAACATCTGGAAATTACTGGATTTTTTATAAAAAATGTGATATGATTTGACAAAATACGAGGAGGAGTACTTATGGCATATCAAAGAGGAGGAAGAACTGATAAAGCAGGAAATAAATATGAAACAAACTACTTTATATTACAACTTTTAAGAGTTATAGATGAAGAAATATATAGTGTAATAATAGAGGCAACTGGAGATGATGAAAATGGCATTGACATTTGGATTACAAATAAAGATGGAACAAGAGAAGGACAACAATGTAAAGGTAGAAATTTTAACAAGGACAAATGGACATTATCATCAATAAACAAATATAACATATTAAAAACATGGAAATTTCAACTTGAAAGAGATACTAAGAATTCTGTTAGTATAGTTTCTCCTATTTCTTTTGTACTATTAGAAGATCTTATAAGTATGGCTAAAAATTCCTCAGGAGATGCAAAAGATTTTTATAACAATCAAATTTTAAAAACAAATGAAGAAACAAAAAAGTTTTATTTTGATTATTGTAAAGGCATGGAGCTAGATATTACTAAAGAAATAGATCAGATAAAATCATTAGATTATTTAAAAAGGACATATTATCGTCAAGTTCCAGATGCAGAATTAAAAAATATTATAATGACAAAAATTAAATATTTATTTTGTGGTGATGCAGATAGTGTATACAATATGTTACTAGATTTTATAGTTAATAATGACATTTGGGGGAGAACTATAGACTTAGTAGAAATAAAACAATACATTAATGAAAAAAATATAAAATTAAGCAATTTAGCTTTTGATGATAAAATTGCACCTACAATCGATAAATTAAATAGAGAATATGATTCATTTTTTATTCCAATTAACAATGAAATAGTTGAAAGAGAAGAATACATACAATGTAAAAAAATAATTGATGAAGGTGGATCGATAATTATTAATGGTAAAGCTGGATATGGAAAAAGTGGTGTTGTGCAACTTATAGTGGAAGAATGTAAAAGTAATAATATACCATATATAGCTATAAAATTAGACAAAAGAGTTCCGGAAATAAATACAAAAGAATGGGGAAAACATTTAGGCTTACCTACTTCAATAAGCTATTGTCTAGATAGTATTTCTAAAAATAGAAATGCAGTTATAATATTAGATCAGCTAGATGCATTAAGATGGACTCAAGCTAATTCTATAGATGCCTTATTTGTTTGCAGAGAACTTATTGAAGAGATTGAAAATATAAACATTAAGAGAAAAAATAATATATCGATTATTCTTGTGTGTAGATCATATGATTTAAATTATGATAATAATATTAGGTCATTATTTAAAGATGAGGAAAAAACATGGAATAAAATTCAAGTTGACAAATTTTCAAAAGAATTGGTAAAGCAAGTAGTTGGTAAGCAATATGAGTATAACAGTAAAAAATTAAATGAATTATTAGAAATACCAAGCAACTTGTTTATATGGACACACTTAGATAAAAGTAAAAGTTATGATAATTGTTACACTACTAATAAATTAATAGAAGAATGGTGGGAACAGTTATTAAGAAAATCTAGTGATGTTAAAATTGATAATATTTTAATAAAACAATGTATAAATGAAATTGTCAAAAAAATGTATAATATGTCAAGAATAAGCATAATCAAGAAAATATTAAATGTAGATGAGAATGCATTAAAATATCTTTCATCTAATGGTTTTTTATTTGTTGAATATCAAACAGTGTCTTTTACACACCAGAGAATATTAGATTATTTTCTAGAAGTAGAAATGATTAATATGTATCAGGAAAATAAGACAATAGAAGAAATTGTTGGGAACATAGAACAACAAACACCATCAAGAAGATATCAAATTCAAATGTTCCTTGAAGACTTACTTGATATAGGTACTGAAGACTTTATAAATGTGGGGAAAAGACTTTTAGGTTCAGAAAGCATTAGATTTTATATAAAACATGTATTTTTTGAAGTACTTGGGCAAATTGAAATTATTGATAGTGAAATTGAAAAATTTATATTGGAATTTTACAATGATGAAAAATATGGGAAATATATTATTAATAATGTTATTCAGTCAAACTTTCAATATATAAAAGTACTTTTAAAGAATGGAATTTTAGATAATTGGATTGAGGATGAGTCTAAGACAGATTTTTGTATTAATTTACTAAAAAGTGTATCTGATAAATATGATACTGAGGTATCGAATTTTATAGGGAGACATTTATTCAAAAAAGAAGAATACGATAAGAAAATATACAGGTGTTTTAGCTTTGATGTGAACT
Organism: uncultured Clostridium sp.; assembly: GCA_905200315.1. Next base: position 9,027 of record CAJKKA010000025.1, on the reverse strand, counting down.
CTGAAATAGATGAAATATTTGAATTGAGGATGAAAATATATGAAAAATATCCAGAATTAAGTGAAGATTACATTGATTTTAAATCATTATTCAAAAGCAATGAAATGAGAGCAATAAAACTTATAAAATTTTGGTTAGACTATAATATAAATAATAAAAATAAAAGATTATATAAATATGAAGAAGAGTTGGTAAGTGAAGAATCTGAAATTATAATTGAAAAAGATGAAGAAATTATAAATATGTTGTTACCTAGTATCCCACAAGATACAGATGTATATTGGGGAGAATGGAGTGGAAGACATAAATTTAGTTTAGGTATTGAAAGAACGGCTGTAAATATTATTAAAAAAGCAAATAATAATTTGATAAAAAGATTACCAGAAAAGTTTTGGAAAATATATGAAAAATATATGGGAAAAGGTTATCCTATATTCAATGAATTTATATTAGAAGGATTTGAAAAACTGGATAATAATTATAGTGACAAAATTATAGATTATTTATGTGAGGATTTTGAAAAAAACATTTTTGATATCAGTAGTGGTAATGGTGATGAATTACTAATTACAAAGAGAGTATTAAAAAAACATTTAAAATTTTGTGATAAAAAATACTTCGAAAAGATAGAAAATAAAATATATTACTTTTATGAAAAAGACTCTGTTAAAATGTATAAAAGAGTAAGAGAATATAAAATGAATTATATTTGTAGCAAAATGCCATGGGACTGGTGGGGAAATTTACAAGTAGAGTTAATTCCTTTTTTACCTGAAGAAAGATTAAACATAAAAACGAAGGATTTGTATAATATATTACAAAGAAGATTTAAGAATGGTAGTAATTACTATAAATATTCAGATGGGCATAGCGGATCTGTTTGGTCGCCAATAGCAAAAAAGAAATTAAGCGATAAGCAATGGATAAAACTACTATCAAATGAAAAATTAAGAGAAAAAGAAAATCATAATTGGAAAGAAGTTGAAGGTGGATTCATAGAAAGTAATCTAAGAGAATTTGCTACTAGCTTTAGTCATACAGTTTCAAATGAACCAAAGAGAATGATAAAATTAGTATTAAGTAATAGTACAATAATACTAAATGAATTTATAGATGCTCTTTATAGTGGACTTCAAACGAGTGAAAAATTAGATGATATCCCAATTATACTATTTGAAGAATTATTTGAAAAATTTCCTTGTGATAATTTAACTTATAGAGCACAGAGTATTTGTTGGATTCTTGAAAAAAAGAAAGATACTAACTGGTCAAATAAAACTTTGGAAATACTAAAATTTATAGCAACTAATCATAAAGACCCAATATTAGGGCAACCAAATGTTACTGATGACAAAGATAAAGAAATCAAAAGTATTGAAATGCTTCAAAGTAATGCCCTTAATTGTGTAAGGGGTTCAAGTGCAAGAACAATTTCACATTTATTATATAATAGAAAAGAATTGTTTAAACAATTCCAAGAAACAATTAAAAAGCTATCACAAGATGAAAATCCAGTGGTTAGATTTGCAAGTTTATATTGTTTATATACTTCTTTCTATATTGACAAAGAATGGGCTTCACCAATTATTCTTGAATTATATAAACAAGATGATAGATTTTTGAGTTTCTGGGAGTCTAGAAGATTATTATTTGCAATGTACAAGGAAGAAAAAAATAGAGGTGAAGTATTAGAAATAATTAAAAACTTATATTATTCAGATAACAAAGAATTAAAAAAGATAGGAGCACTCTGTGTTGCAGAAATGTATATTGTTAATAATGAGTATGTTGATATAATGAAAAATATACAAAGCATGGATGAAATTCAACAACAAGAAATAATAAGAATGATAGAAAATTATTTTAATACAACGGAATATAATGAAAAATGTAAAGAAGTAATATTAAATTTTAATAATAATAATTGTAATTTAGAAAATTTCATTAGTAGAATTTTTTATGATAAAGATATTGATTTAAAAAGAGACAAAGAATTTTTAATTGAAATTACAAAAAGCAACTCTGGAAGAAAATCTATACATGCTTTAATAAATTATATAGAAGAGAATGCATTATCAATAATAGATTTTTCACAAATAATTTTAGGAGTATTAAAATCATTTGTAGATGAGGAATATAATCAAGAAAATATATATTTTTATGGAGACGAATTATCCAAACTTGTTGTAGCATTATATGATGAGACAGAAGGGAAAAATGAACTTGAAATGAAAAAATTAGCAAGTGAATGTTTAGATATTTGGGATAAAATGTTTGAAAGGCAAATAGGAACCATAAAGTTATTAAGTAAGGAGATACTTGATCGATAAAGGAAAAGCAAAAACTTTTCCTTTATTTGTTTTCTTCTAGCCATTTATCAAATTCTTCATAAGTTTTCTTTTCACTTCTAATGGCGTCCATAAATTCTTTAGCTTCCTTTTTCCATTTCTCATAATCTTTTTTATAAACTTCTATATCAGGATTACGTTTTACTAGCATTGATTTTTTTGCATATATCTTACGATATTTGCCATAAATAATTTCGTTTTCCTGTTTAATTCTCTGAGCAATTTGATTTCCAATATCCCTGCAAGTTTGGTTGCCTTTGAACAAATTATTACAATAATTAATGCGAGGATTATCTGTTATAAAGTATTTACCACAGTTCTTACATTTTTTTATTATATATTTATCTTCTTCTACAAATTTAAATAATGTAATATAAAGAATGGAATAAACACTAGAACTTGTTGCATTAGTTTCAGCATATACATCAGCAAAATGTTGCCCAGTTGTGAAAAACTCTAACAATTTTTCTTCGCTATTTTCAAGATATTCAGGAAAGATTTTATAATTAAATGCATTATCTATTTGAAAATCTGTAACATATTGTTTTAATGTTTTAAAATGTGAAGTGTAATAAATATAAAAACGTATCTTATTAGTCATTGCTCTTGAATTTTCAAGAGGATGTTTGTTGAAAATGTAATTAACAAATTCAGAGTAAATCTTTTGAACTTTTATGGCATCTTTTTTTATTAATTTGAAATATTTTTTTCCTAAATTTTCAATTTCACTATAACTATAAACTTTATCAATCTTTAAATTTTCTATATCACTTTTTTCAAAATATTTTATATAAGAAGTAAAAAATTTAGTAAACCAAACAAAATATTCATCAAAGTTAGAGAAATTTGTATTTAAAAAATCAATTAAATTTGTTCCTCCGTGAACAATTGAAAAATGATTTTTTATAAAGAAATGACAATTTGAGAGTTCACCTAGTTCATAGTAATGTAGCTTTTTAGGAATCTCTAAATAATCTATCTTTCTTTTTAGTTCATTTGTAAAAGGTTTAGTTTTTACACGTTGAGTAAATAATGCTTCATACTCTTTATATTCATCTTCAGTTAAACAATCCTTGATAATATCTAAAACCGAAACACCTTTAGGTAATTTACGATCTGGATCACCATACAATAGTGTGATATGTTGGATTTCTTCTTCACTAGTAATAGTGAGATGTATATTACTATTTATTTTATCTTCTTTCATAACTCCTCCGTTAACAGTTATTTAAAAACATTAAAGTTAACCTGCTATCAAAATACACTAAAAAGTATTTACAAAGTTAACTACAAACAATATAATACATTTGTTAACGAAAGTCAATATTAAATTACAAAAAAACAGGAGGTGATATTATGGAATTACAAAAGGTACAAAGGACAACACTAACAATGAAAGAAGCATCTGAGTATTTAGGAATATCCTACTGGTTGATAAATCAATTAGTAAGAAGAAAACAAATACCATGTTCAAAAGTTGGTGGAAAATATTTATTTAGAGTACAAGCTTTAGATGAATATTTAACAAAAATGGAACAAGAATCAATAGATTAGATTCTAAAGGAAGTGAGGAAAGGAGGATATGGCAAATTTACAATGGCTAAAATTATCTACAAATTTTTTTGATAATAACAAAATAAAATTGATAGAAAGCGAAAAGGATGGAGATACACTAATTAGAGTATGGATACAACTTTTAACAATAGCAATGAAATGTAATTATCAAGGTAGATTATCAATAACAGAAGATAAACCAATGACAGTTGATGAATTTTCAAAGATTATGGGAAAGTCTAGGAAAAAAATTACAAAATGTTTGGAAAAGTTTGAAGAATTAAAAATGATTATTATAGAAGATGATTTTTATAAAATCAAAAACTGGTCTAAGTACCAAAGTGCTGATAAACTTGAAGAAATTAGACTACAAAATTGTTTAAGACAACAAAAATATCGTGAAAAAAAGAAAAGTGAAATAGAAAAAAGTAACGTTACAATAACGCAACATAACACTAAAGAAGAGAAAAAGATTAGAAATAAAATAGAAAAAGAAGGAGATGAGAATAGAAGTGGATTTAAAGAATTCAAATTATAAAGTTATCACCAATGAAGGTGCAAAATGTGGATTTTGTAATAAAAATTTAAAGCCAATTGGATTGGATTATTTGTATGTAAATTATGATAAAAATATGATCGAATATGAAAGATGTAATTGTGAAAAAGCAATTCAATTTTGGAAAGAATTTGATAAAGAGCAAGAAGAAAAACAAAGACAAGAAAAATATAGAAAAATTATAAATAATATTTATAAAGATAACTATATGAAAAAGAGATTACAAAAATATAATTTTGAAAATTTTAGTGATACATACAAAAAGAAAAATGTTATAAATCAATTAATAAAATTTACAGATTTATGCATTAAATCTGAGATGAAGAATGGATTAATTATTTATGGAAATATAGGTTATGAAAAAACATATTTTGGAGCTTGCATTGCGAATAAAATAATTGAACAAAATAAAATTGTATTAATGGAAAAAAGTAGTTCTATAATTGATAGAATTAAAGCATCATTTAACAAAGAAGGACTATCAGAAATAGAAATTATTGAACTATATTCTAATGTAGATATGTTAATTATTGATGATTTTGGTAATGAAAATTTAAGCAAATGGGCTTTGGAAAAGTTATATAAAATCATTAGTAATAGATATGATAATGAACTACCAATTGTTATTACAACTAGATATAATAAAGAGCAATTAATTGAACAATTATCTACTGAAAATGATACCGAAATTGCAGAAGAAATTGTTAAAGTTCTGAATGAAATGTGTTATGGAATTGAAATTACAGAAGAAAGAAAAACAAAAGAAAAAGTTAGCATAAGCGACCAAACTATTTGCTAACTCAATCTAAAAATCTAATAAAATTATAATATAAATTATATTAATTGTAAATAGAAAAAGTTTGAATTTTTTGTTCAAACTTTTTCTAAAATACAAACAAGAATTACTAAAAAAATGTATAAAAAATTTCCATCGGAGAGCCAAAAAGGGTTTTAGGGATTTTTCCCTAAACAGCCAAAAGGGTGTCAAGACACCACGCTGGCGAATATTAGGTACTAAAAAATACTACCTATATTCGAGCAAAATAAATTTTGCTAACTATCAATGCTACGTAGACTAGCATTAATAAAATTAAAAAAGTAGGAGTGATGAAAAATGAAAATGGATTCAGAGCAAGTTTTAGATAGTATTTTCTTATCATATAATAAAATCTTAAAGAGATTTCAATTACTAGGTGTTACTACTAAATATGGAAAAGAAATAACACATAAAGATTTAAGAAAAGCTATAGAAGTTATGCTAAAAAAACATCCAACTTGCAGATGGAGGAGTGAGAAAGTAAAAAGTAGGAAATATTTTATTTTAGCAGAAGGATATGCATGGTTAAATCAAGTGTATTTTCAAAATGAAAAATCACTAACAGATGCTGATGTGGATTTTTTTGAAGATAGAATTGGACAGTATGAAGAATTGTTAAAAGTAGAACATCATGAAAATTGGTGGAATGAAGACATGAATATAAAACAGTTATGCAATTACTTCAATAGGAAAGAAAATACTATTAGAAAAGCTATTAAAAAAATGTGTACTAATGGATTTGAACAATATAAATTTTTAGTTGATGGCAAAGTTGTTATTGCTAGTAAAGGTGTTGAATGGATTTGCAAAAATGTCTTTAAACAAAAGTATTTGGAATTATTAGAGAAGTATAAGATGGAATTAACTGAAAAATATATTAAAGCTGGTTATCCTTATGATATTTTCTTTGGAAGAAATTAATTGTAAATATTTAGAAGTATATATTGAGAAAAATGTCATTTTATGATATAAAATATAAAAGAAATATAAACTAAAGGAAATGAAGATATGGAAGATAGAAAAATTAGATTTATAGATTTATTTGCCGGTATAGGCGGTTTCAGGATTGCTTTTGAAAGAGAAGGATATGAATGTGTGTTTAGCTCAGAGATAGATGAACATGCATGTAATATGTATAAGGAAAATTTTGGAGATGATCCATATTGTGATATAACAAAATTAGATGTTAGTACTATACCAGACTTTGATGTTTTATGTGCGGGATTTCCATGCCAAGCATTCTCGATAAGTGGAAAACAAAAAGGATTTTATGATGATACTAGAGGAACATTATTTTTTGATATATGTAGGATACTAGAAAATAAGAAACCAAAAGTTTTTGTGTTAGAAAACGTTCAAAATTTGGAAAAACATGATAAAGGTAATACTCTAAGAGTAATGATATCAGCATTGCAAACTTTAGGATATACTGTGCAATATAAAGTGCTTAATGCAAAAGATTTTAATGTACCACAAAATAGAGAAAGAATTATAATTGTCGGTAATAGAATAGGAAAATTTTTTGATTTTAATAAAATTGATAAGAAACCGATAGAATCAATGAAGGGATTTTTAGATAAATCAGGAAATTTTGAATATCTTAATTCAACAGAATACACTATAATAAAACAACCTAAAAAACAAGAAAAGTCAGGATTAATTTTTATTGGTTATAGAAATAAAAAAATGAGAACAGTTGGAGTTAGACCGGGTACAGAACATTTATCAAGAGTACATAAACAACCTAATAGAATATATTCAATAGATGGAATTCATCCAACTATAGCATCTCAAGAAACATGTGGAAGATATTGGATATATGATGGAAATAATGTCAGAAAGCTAACATTAAGTGAATGTTATAGATTTATGGGATTCCCAGAAAAATTTAAAAAAATTGGATCTAAAGCTAAACTTTATGAACGAATAGGAAATAGTGTTTGTGTGAATATGATACAAGAAGTAGCTAAACAAGTAAAAAAGCAATTATTTGAAGAAGGAGAAATTATAATGAATAATCCAATTCAGTTTTTAGAAGACATATATACTGAAGCAGAAGGTATAGGAAATATAAATGAGATAGAATTAAATAGTAATCAAATTAAATGGGTAAAAGATATTACTGATGCAGAAGAAACATCGAAAGGAGTTTTCACAGCTTTATTTTCTAGCATAACATATAAATGCTTACATCCAGAACAAGATGTAAGGTATCATAAGATCAGTTTAGAAAATGGATATAGTGGCAGAAGCTTTGATACAAGATTTGTAACTCCATTTTTGAAATCTAAACAATTTTATGGTGCAATGAAAGAGTCAGGATGGCTAACAAGAAGTATAGAGCAACCATATCCATTTACATTAGATTTTCCAGGTAAAATAAATAATAAGCAAGCCAAAAATGCATTTTTGCAAATTCTAAATGATATTGAAGAAAATAATGAAGATCCACATACATATCTTAAAGCTATAATAAAATTTAGTTTATTAAATAAGCAAAAAAAAGCTGTGACAATTATAAATCCTATAAAAAGAGAAGGAACGATTAATATTGTTGATATACTGGAATATCTAAAAAAGCATTTTTACTATAAATATTCATCTAGAGGAGCTTCGATATTGCCAGTTATTGCGATATATAGTATATATGAATGTATAGTTGATGAATTAAAAAGATTTGATGGAAAAGAATTAGAAACATTAAATTCACATACATCTTGTGATAGAAGTAGTGGAGCGACAGGAGATATAGTAGTAAAAGATGTAAAAAGTAAAGAGTTATATGAAATTGTTGAAGTTAAATTTGATATAAAGCCAGATGTAATAATGGTTATGGATGCATATAAAAAGATAAAAGATACAAATATTCAGAGGTATTATATATTAAGTACAGTACACTGTGATGAAGAAGAAAAAATAAAAATAGATAATATAATAGAACAAATTAGAATGGAACATGGATGTCAGATTATAGTTAATGGAGTATTTGATACATTAAAATACTATTTAAGACTAATTAATAGTACAGATAATTTTATAAACAATTATGTAAAAAATTTATCACAAGATACTGAAATTAATTTTGAGCATAAAATAGCATGGAATAGAATAATTACTGAATCAAAATATAGTACAGAATTGGAAGATGATAATATTTTAATGGTAGCAGAAGATAGCGAGAAATATAAAATAAAGTAAAATATTGTTTAAGGAGAAATTGAAATATGCAAGAATTAATAAAAGAAATAGAACAATTTAATGAAGAAAGAGATTGGGACAAATTTCACTCTCCAGAAAATTTGGCAAAATCAATTTCAATTGAAGCAGGAGAACTTTTAGAATGTTTTCAATGGGATAGTGAGAATTATAACAAAGAGGAAGTTTATGAAGAACTTGCAGACGTATTTACATATTGTATTCAAATGGCTATGAAACTAGATGTGGATCCAAAAGAAATAATATTAAAGAAACTAGATAAGACAAAGAAAAAATATCCAGTAGAAAAAGCAAAAGGAGTAAGCACAAAATATAATAAATTATAGAGTATATGGAGAAATTAATATGTTAAATGAATTTAATATAGATATTTTTGATTTTATTTTTTCTTCAAATATAGAATTAAAAAATGGAGGAAAAAATTCAAGTGAATTATGTCAAGAACTTGAGAGAAAAATAAGTGAAATATGTGAACAATATGATTTTTGGAATGAATACAAATATTATTTTAATGATAAGTGTGTTATTGATGCAAG
>CAJKKA010000024.1 GCA_905200315.1 uncultured Clostridium sp. | reverse complement strand
GATAGGGGTTATAGGGGACAAAGTCCCCTTTCATAGTAAGATGTCGGATTTGTGGCAATACAAATCCTATGCTCGCTACACTTATAGACATTAAATTTGTATATACATTTAGTTGTGTAATACTACTACTAATTTCTTATACATAAATTAATTCTCTTAATACAATTTCTTCTGCTTCGTTTTTAAAATTGTTCATCATTCCTACCCAATATAATTGATTAGCATTTTTCATTTCTTCTGTTAAATTATTTTCCTTTTTTAATTGCTCAACTATAAGGTCAACTCTTGCTTGTGCTGCTTCTTGTATTTTTTTTAAATGCTTATTGAGAGTTTCGTTCATAAACATTATTATATATTCCGCTTTCTTATTCTCTTTTAAAAATTTTAGTCTTAATCTTCCGTATTTATTTAAAGTAATTTTTTCTTCTCTTTCTAAGACTAAATTAGGAATATAGTAATCACCAACCTTTGTATATTCAATTCCATATTTATTGTCAATATTGTTTTCTTTTAATTCTTTACTTTCCATTTTCAATTCCTCCATTTACTAAATTTTTTAACTAACTTTTTCTCGTTCTTTTACTCTAATTGCTCCAACAATTCTATTTGCTTTTTTCTGTGGAAACTTTTTATCATCTGTAATTAATTCAACTAATTTAAAAAGCTTTTCTCCATTATCATTTATTTCATCTATTGTAAGATATTTTTTTTGATAGCCTTTCTTTTGTTCATCTAATCTCGCTACTTCATAATAAGATACTTCGTAATATTCATTTAATCGTTCAATATAGTCTTGTAATTCTTGCTTGTCCATCATAACTGTTGTTCTAACTTCTTTATCTTTTTCATCTGCAATAGTCATATCAAACATTCCATTTTGCATTAACTTGTAAATTTGTTCAATAAATGTTTTTCTTAACTTCATATTGACTAATTCGTATTTTCCTTTTTTATCTTTTTCAACTGTAATGCTTTCTAAAAACTTTGAAATAAATTCTTGTTTTTCTTCTTTATCTTTGTTTTTCCATTCTGCCATTAGCATATCGTAGAATTTATTAGAGCGGATTAACTTTTCTTTTTCTACATCTCTATCTGCCATTAAATGCTGTGGAGAAAAAGTTTGCTTATTTAAGTCAATGGCTTCAATGCGTTTTTGTTCAAGCAGACTTAGCTTTTCATCAACTTCTTTATATTCTTTTGAAAATTCCTCTACATCAACAATTTCTTTTAAATATGCTTCTTTTATTCTGTTCTTTCGACTTTGTAATGATGATATTTCTTTATCTAGTTTGGCTGTATTTCGTTCTTTTTTATCTGCTAAAACAGGATAAAAGTATTTCTTTACTGTCATATCATATTCAATTAAGTCCATTATCATTGGCATTACCTGTTCTTCAATTAAATCTTCACGAAGATAAATTTTACAATCTGTGCAATGGTAATACATATATTTTTTCTTTTTTCCACCTGTACCTTTACATTGCATTATTTTGCCACATTTTGGACATATCATTTTCTGCATAAATATATAAACTCTGTCTCTGCAATAGGCTCTCTGATTTTTCTCTTTTTGAATTTGAACATCTTCAAACATTGCTCTTGTTATTATTGGTTCTACAACATTAGGATATATTATAGGCTCTTTCCCTTGTTCTTTCGCTACTCTCTTAAACCTTTCATAATCTCCTACGTAAATTCTATTATTGATTATCTTTTCAATTTTAGAATCTTTCCATCTCTTTGGACTTAAAACCTTTTCTTCATTTAGAATATTAGCTATTGTCTGATAACTTTTCCCCTCAAGATACAGATTAAATATTCTAATAATTATATCTTTTGTAGTTTCATCAATTATCACTTTCTTTGTTTCATCTCTTTTGTAACCTAGTGGGCAAGTTCCTGGAATATGTCCACATTTTATTGCACCTGTTAGACCAAATTTTGTTCTTTCACTTACTATTTCAATTTCTAATTGTGATAAAACAGTTAGCATACGGACAAAAAATCTACCGATTAGCCGTGCTGGTGTTTACATCATCACGGTCGCAAACAAGATAACAATGATGTGTTTCTAAATCTGATATTAAGACCTCTAAATCTCTTACAGACCTTGTAACTCTATCTAGTTTATATGCAATAATATAATTAATTTTACCTGCTCGCATATCTTCTAGCATTTGCTGAAAAGCTGGTCTGTGTTCCATATCTTTTGCTGATATTCCTGCGTCCTTATAAACTTTGTAAATCTTATAATCTTTATATTCACAAAGTTGTTTTAGCTTTTCCTCCTGTTCTCCTAAACTAAATCCTTCCCTTGCTTGATCTTCTGTACTTACACGAATATAAATTCCTGCAACTTTTCTTTCTTCATTCATTACAACATTACCTCCTTCTTTTAATGAATATAGAAAGACACTAAAAAAGTGCCACATAGCATATTGTTTTAGCTATTGACACTTTAAAGTTTTTATTTATTGTTTTAACTATCTCTATTTTTTCTTTTAAATATAATTAATAAATCAATATAGTACAATTTTTTAAAAACTCTAAAATATCAATGTTTTGACTTGCTATGTTATGTATTCATTAAATTTTGATAGTGGATATTTATTTTCCAGACTATCTATGTAAAAGTAATCTTGCTCATTAAAGAATAAGTACAGCTTATCTTTAATAATTACTCTGTGTGGCTCTACATACGCTAAATTAGTATGTTCCACAATTCTTAAGGTACCATTTATAATTTCTGGTTTTACCTTTTTCATTTTGCAAGTCCATTCAATTTTAGAGAGTAATTCTTTACTCATATTGATTTCTTGTTTAATTATATGTAACATAATACCACAAAAACCTCCTTCTTTCAAGACGTTTGGTCAAAAAAAGACCGCTTCATTTTTGAAACGGTTTAAAGTTTTTGTGTTCGTCAAATTTTTATTAGTTTGAAATTAAGTTATTTCAATACTTATAAAGAGTTCGACGAAAACTCGCTTTGGTGCAGGTGGTGGGACTCGAACCCACACATAGTTTCCTATAATAGATTTTGAGTCTATCGCGTCTACCAATTCCACCACACCTGCGTTTATGTTTGCTATGTTATCATATTTTTTTTGGTTTGTCTATATGTTTTTTTATAATTTTATTAATTCAAAATTTGTGTAGTCACATGATACCATTTTTAGGTTTATTCCTTGTATTTTACCTTCTATAACGTCTTTATGTGCATTTCCGTGTAAGTGTCCATATAGACAGGTTTGCACATTATATTCTTTCATTACCTTTATAAAGTCTGATATTATTTCTCCTTTTATTGGTGGGTAATGCATGCATACTATTATCTTTTTTTCTTGTAAATCAAAGTTATTTTTTGCATATTCTAAGGATAATTTTAATCTTTGTATTTCTCTGTTTAGTATTTTTTTATTTTCTTCATCATTATCTGTTATTGTCCATCCTCTTGTTCCACATATTATATAATTTTCGTATTCATATGCATTATTATATATAAAATCTATGCTTTTGAAATTATTTTCTTTCAAATAGTTTCTCATACTTGTTACAGTTGACCACCAATAATCGTGGTTTCCTTTTAATAATAATTTTTTTCCTGGTAATGTTTCTACATAATTAAATGCTTTGTATGTATCTTGTAAGTACATTGACCAACAAAAATCTCCTGGGAGCAATACAACATCATTTTCTTTTACTGTTTTTTTCCAATTTTCTCTTATTTTTTCTTGATGATTTTTCCAATTTTCTCCAAAAATATCCATTGGTTTATCTTCATCAAAAGATAAGTGTAAGTCTGATATTGCATATAACGACATTTTATTGCTCCTTTCTTTTTTTAGTTTATTTTTAAGTTTGGTACTGCATTTAAGTATAAATCTGAAGTTTTCCCTTTTATAAAATTATAGTATCCTGCAGATGCTATCATTGCTGCATTGTCTGTACATAATTTTAGGTCTGGCATATATACTTTTATATTTTCTTTTTCTAAGCTTTTCATTGCTTCTCTTATGTAGCTATTAGCTGAAACTCCTCCTGCTAATACTAGTTGTTTTACTTCAGTTTGTTTTATTGCTTTTTTTGTGTTTTGCATTAATACTTCTGTAACTGCCGCTTCAAAACTTGCACATAAATTTTCTTTATTTATATTTGGTGTTTTATGATTTAAGTTTATTACTGCTGTTTTTATTCCGCTAAAACTAAAGTCTAAATTTTCAAAGTGTGTTTTTGGAAGATTATAAGTTGCATCTCCTCCTTTTGCCATTTTATCTATTTTAGGTCCTCCAGGGTAGCCTAAACCTACTACTCTTGCAACTTTATCAAAAGCTTCGCCTATTGCATCATCTCTTGTTTTTCCTAATACTTCAAATTCTGTATAATCTTTTACATGTATTATTTGAGTATTTCCTCCAGACATCATTAAGCATAAAAAAGGTGGCTTTAAATCTTTATGTGTTATATAATTTGCTGCTATATGTCCTTCTATATGATTAACTCCTAATAAAGGTTTATTTATTGCATAGCTTAAGGCTTTTGCGTATGATACTCCAACTAGTAACGCACCAACAAGCCCTGGTCCATATGTACATGTTACTACATCTATATCTTTATATTCTATTTTTGCTTCTTTTAAAGCTGTTTTTGCAACTGTAGAAATAGCTTCCACATGATTTCTAGAAGCTATTTCTGGCACAACTCCACCAAATAATTCGTGTATTGGTATTTGTGTATTTATTACATTAGAAAGAACTTCCCTTCCATTTTTAACAATGGCAACGGAAGTTTCGTCGCAACTTGATTCTATTCCTAAAGTTATTATATCTTTCATTATATTACCTTCTTAATTTTATAATCCAAATATTGCTAATCCTAAATTTATTATCCATTTATATATAAAGGTTATTGCAGGGGAATTTATATATCCTGCAAGTCCTGTAATCCAAAGTATTACAAATACTATATAGAATATTTGCTCTCTTTCTATAAAAAAGCTTTTTGCTTTTGCTGGTAAAAATGGCATTATAACTTTTGAGCCATCTAGTGGTGGCAATGGTATTAAGTTAAACACTCCTAATCCTATATTTATACTTACAATACTCATAAGTAATAATTGTATTGCTCCTCCTGTGGTTCCTATTAATATGTTTGGTGCAAATTTTACTATTGCACAATATATTAATGTAAAAATTATAGCTAAAAACAAATTCATTAATGGACCAGCTATGGAAACAATTGCATCTGCTTTTTCCATAGAAATATTTCTATTAAAATTACGAGGATTTATTTCTACTGGCTTTCCCCATCCAAATCCTGCAAATAGTAATAATAAAGAACCTACAGGATCTAAATGATGTAGTGGATTTAAACTAAGTCTTCCTTGATTTCTTGGTGTATCATCTCCTAATTTATCCGCTGCAAATGCGTGTGCAAATTCATGAAATGTTATTGCAATAAGCACTGCTGGAATACTTATAATTAATCCTAACAATTTATTTGGATCTGATAAATATCCTATCACAGTTGATAATATTAAACATCCTAAAATTATATAAATTACTCTTTTATCAAAATACAAATTGTTTCCGCCTTTCATATTTTTATTTATTTTTATATGGTGGATTTATTTTCGAATGACCATAACAACCTGAAGCTAGCCATACTTCTCCTGTTCTCGGATCTATGCTTATGTAAGATACTTCATATCCACCTTTATTATTTGCCCATTCTTCAAAGTTTGGGTTATTTGCTGTTGTTAGCACTCTCCAATTTTCTCCTCCATCTACACTTCTAACTAAACCTGCAGATGTTGAGAAATAGTCTCCAGCTTCACCTACATACACTACTGAAGTAGACTTTGGATCAACCTCTATTGTTCTTATTCTTGTAAATCCTCTTTCGCCATCCCTTGGAACTTCTATTCTTTTACATTCACTTGTGTTTATATTATACTTATATACTCTTTCTATTCCGCCCCAATCGTATGTTTCTCTAACAACCGCATATATATAGTTATTTACATGGTCATATGCTAAATCGTATATTTTTTCTGATAATGAATTATTACTAAATTTATTTTTGGTAATTATCTCCCAAGTATCACCATTATCGTAAGATACAACTATATTTCCTTCTTTATTTGTTCCATATAATTCTTTTTTTCCTGTATAATTATATGCATATATTCCAACACAACCATTCATTTCTTTCCATGTGTAGCCTTTATCTTTAGAATAATATTCTTGTGCAAATAATATATTGGGATCTGTTAGAGATTGTAATGATGAATAATATGTAGAAGATTCTTCATACTTTGCTTTTAGTCCTGTATCTGTCCATGTTTTTCCTCCATCGTGTGAATATGTTAAAGTTCCTCCACCCCAAGATTCATTTGCAAAGCCATAAATTGTATTTTCATCTGCAGCAAATCCTCCATAAAAATTACCTTTATTCATCACTAAGCCTGTCCATGTTTTTCCTCCATCTTTTGATATTACACCTGTATAATCTTGTGCAGATAATAATATTAAATCTGGATTATAATAGTTAAAATTAAATTTTCCACCTTGCATCATATTGGATATTCCACTAGCTTGTACAAAATTTTTGCCACCATCACTACTTCTAAATACATTATCTCCACCTAAAGTAATTACGTTTGAATCATCACTTGGATCAATTATAAATGCTTTTTCTCTTGAAGCAAAATTTACATTGTGATAAAAAGTTGTTTCTAAGTTTGCTTTAGAAATTTGCCAAGTTTTTCCTCCATCAAAACTAACATTTATTAATGTTGTAAAATAATTGTCTACACTTCCTCTAAATTCATACACCATATGATTAGGATTTTTCTTTGATACAGTCAATAATTGTGGCCATCTTGTATCGTAATTTTCATTTGTTATTTTTGTAATTGTATCATCATCTTTTATTGTATAAATACCATCCCAAGTTTGAACATAAATTACATTTCCTACAACATCTAATCCTGTTACACCTTTTGTAGAAGCTTCATTAGATATTGTTGGATTATTTTTAAATTCTGTATACTCTTTTTCAATTTTATTTGTTTGTGTATTTATTAAAAATAGTCCATATTGGTTTCCTAAGTATAATTTTCCATTATCTGTAAACCTTATTATTCCATCTGCTACTCTTGGATCATTTATTATTAAGGAAAATGTTTCTCCACCATCTTCTGATTTATATAGACCAACTTCGTTTTCTTTCAAACTTGTTAAAAGCCTATAATCTGAAGGTTTTGTTCTTATTTGTGTATCTCTTTTATATGGTGTAGAAAAATATAAGTCTGTTGAATAATTTTTATTAGAATCATAACTTGTTGGGTCAAACTCTAATCCATCCCATAAATATCTATAGCCTTTAACACCAATTTTCAAAGTTTTATTCCAGGTTTCTGCTTTATCGTAACTTATATGTATTCCACCAACATTCGAATATTGGCTTAGACCTAAAGTTGCAACATGATTTGTATTATGTTTGTCTATTGCAAACATTCCTGCACCTGGTGATGTTAAACCTGAATTTGCTCTTGTCCATGTTTTTCCATGATCTGTAGATTTAAATAATCCTGCTACATCTATTCCATATAACATTAAACTTCCATCGCTTGAGCTTTCAAGTGAAACTGGCCATTGGCTTCCAGCACCAGTTATTCCATATTGTTTCATTTTTTCGTTTGCCATTAATATTGGTTCATATGTAACTTTGCTATCTTCTGGTATTATTTGTTCAAAATTATATTTATTATTTGTATTATCTCCAATTTGATTATTATTTATTTTTTTTACCAAGTAATGTAAATCTACTAAGTTAATTTTATTATCTTCATATATATCCGAATTTGTTTTTTGTTCTTCTGCGAAATTTTCTAAACCAATTAAATATTTTTCTAATAATTGTATATCTTCGTTATTAATTTTTCCATCGAAATTAATATCACCTTTTTGAGTATTTGAACTAGTTTGAGTCGCATTAACATATATATTGTTTGTAAGAGAAAATACAATTAATAAAACTATAAATTTCTTACTTATTTTTTTGTATCTTGCAAATATACAAAAAGCATATAGTAAAGCAATCGCAATAATAAAAATAGATATACTTTTCTTATCTCCCGCTTGTGGTAATTTTTTGTTTGCAAGATTATCGTTTTTTGGTTCATTTTCACTTTCATTATTATTTACATCATTTACTTTATTTTTGTCAGAATCAGAATTTTTTATATTAATATCTATTTCTTTTTCACTTAAAGTTTCTACTTCTTCATTATTTGTTTCATTAACAGTTTTTAGGTTTTTAACATATATTTTTGTACTTGAATTTTTAGCATTATTTTTACATTTTAATTTCACTTTTAAAATTTCTTCATTACCTATACTGCAATTTTTTGTTATTATAAATTTATTGTTACTTGAATTATATTGCAAATTCTCCCATGAATTTAAACTAGAAAAATTGTTACTTGTTATTTCTTCAAAAATATCTTTATCGTATTGAATTTCCCCGCTATATGTATACAGTTCATTTTCTGTATTTAATAATTTTATCGAAACTTCTATTTCATCTTCATTTTGTAATGAATTTTTATCTGCTACAACTTCAACTTGTTGATTGTTTGCATAAGATACGATATTTAAACACATAACTACAATAACGTTTATTAAAAAAATTACTTTTTTCATACATCCACCGCTTTTTTATTATTTCTAACTCATAATACCATATTTTGCTTTAAAATACAATTAGATTTAGTATTAATTTATAGTTTTATTTATTTTTACTCAATATTAAGATAAAAAAATCGATTTCACATACCGGGTCGTCGGGACGCCGACCCCTATAGCGTTTGACAGTAATATTTATATCAAAAATAAAGATTTCCTATAACATAAAAATTTATGGCGGTCACTGGCCGCCACTTCTTATTTTTTTATATTAATTATTTTTCATGCATTATATAAAATAGTCCCATATTAACTTTTTTAATTTAATGGTTTCATTGTTGGGAATAGTAATACATCTCTTATAGATGCAGAATTTGTTAATAACATTATTAATCTATCTATTCCGATTCCAAGTCCACCTGTTGGAGGCATTCCATATTCAAGTGCAGTTATAAAGTCTTCATCCATCATGTTTGCTTCTTCGTCTCCTGCATCTCTTGCCTCTACTTGTTTTTTAAATCTTTCATATTGGTCTATTGGGTCGTTTAATTCTGAATATGCATTTCCATATTCTCTACCACCAATAAATACTTCAAATCTTTCTGTTAATCTCTTATCACTTGTTTTTCTCTTTGTTAATGGTGATACTTCTACTGGATAATCATATATAAATGTTGGTTGAGTTAGTGTTTCTTCTACAAATTCTTCAAAAAATGTATTTATTATATCTCCTCTTGTTTTCTTAATAGGATCTATTTCTACTTTCTTTTCTTCTGCTATTTTAACTGCTTGTTCGTCTGTTTCTATTGCATTAAAATCTATTCCTGTAACTTCTTTTATTGCATCTATCATTGTAATTCTTTTCCATGGTGATTCTAAATCTATATCTACTCCTTGATAGTTTATTTTAGCTGTTCCTAATACCTTTTGAGCTACTGTTCTAAACATATCTTCAGTTATATCCATCATGTCATTATAATCTTCATATGCTGAATATAATTCAATGTTTGTAAATTCTGGGTTATGTTTTATATCCATTCCCTCATTTCTAAACATTCTTCCCATTTCGTATACTTTGTCAAATCCACCTACTATTAATCTTTTTAGGTATAGTTCGTTTGCAATTCTTAAATACATATCTAAATCTAATGTATTGTGATGTGTTATAAATGGTCTTGCTGCTGCTCCACCTGCTATTGTATTTAATATTGGTGTATCTACTTCTAGGTATCCTTTGCTATCTAAATATGCTTTTACTTCTTTGATTATTTTACTTCTTAATATAAATGTTTCTTTTACCTCTGGATTTACTATTAAGTCAACATATCTTTGTCTATATCTTAGGTCAACATCTTTTAATCCATGGAATTTTTCTGGTAATGGTCTTAAAGATTTTGAAAGTAGTGTTACTTCTTTTGCATGAACAGAAATTTCTTCTGTTCTTGTTTTAAATACAAAACCTGTTATTCCAATTATATCTCCTATATCATATGTTTTGAATAATTTATAGCTTTCTTCTCCTAAATCGTTTATACTTACATAACTTTGTATTTTTTCATCGCAATCTTGAATTGTACAGAAAGATGCTTTTCCCATTATTCTTTTTGCTATAATTCTACCTGCAACAGTTACATCTTTTTGTTCAAATTTTTCATAATTTGCTTTTACTTCTCCTGCTGTATTTGTTCTGTTAAATTTTGTAATTTCAAATGGATCTTTTCCAGCCTCTTGTAATTCCTTTAATTTATCTCTTCTAATTTGCATTAAATGATTCATATCTAATTCTTGTTCTTGATTATTATTTTCTTGCATTTTAACGTCTCCTTACTATATAAAATTTCTATGCTATTATACCCTAAAAAGGCATTATTGTAAACAAAAATATGTAAAAAACAAAAAGTTCTGGCTATTTTAGCCAGAACCTTTTCCCCGCTCTTTGTTAGGTTTAAGAAAGATAATTTTCTATAATCTTTCTTATTGTGATAAATTTATACCCACTTCCATCGTCCTTTGTGAGTTTCTTCATATCTAATATATCAGAAATTCTCATAGGCAAATCATAGTGGTGCTCCAAGCGCATTGAGTTATCATCATCCCAACGATAATAGAGCTTTACAATAAATGCAGCCATTGCTCTTAATTCAATATTATTAATCTGAGGGCAACGTTTTTCAACTCTTTCTCCATTCTCATCCTCATAAAATAAGAGAACATGCTTAGACCCTTCAAGCTTTATGCCTTCATACCAGGCCTTAGCTTCATTAAGTATAAACCGTGGCTCTACAGCCACCTTCTTTTCAACCAGATTATATAAACCTGTAATATTAACTTTTACCATGTTGTTTTCCTCCTTTGGTGTCATTGTGCGGGGTTTTTAACGTGTTGCTTTGCTATTATATAACTTTTTATGTAAATTTGCAAGTGTTTTCTTATTTTTTATTAAAATTTTGTTTCAGTTTAGAAAAAAATGTAGATGAGCACACTATGCTCCTCTACGCAATTTTTATTTTTTATAATTTTCTATAATATAAAAAAGTGGCTTCGCCACCCGGGTCGTCGGGGACGCCGACCCCTACATCTAAAATAGAAATTTTCTATAATACGGAAAAAGCAGAGAAAAAATTTTTCTCTGCTGATTTTTCCTATTTGTAGCAAAAATATTCAGTACCTATTTTTCGCCATAGGCCCGATCCTTGCAAAAATTGTGCCTGATATACTACATTTTTAGGAACATTTATAATTGTGTTCCCTGTTAGCACAGCTTTCGCATTTCTATATGCTTGTTTAGATGGCGTTCTATAGAAGTTGCCATCTGTTGTACAAGCATACTGGCTTGGGGCAAAAATAGCTTCCCTTATAGTAGTACATTTGAAATCTTTATCATTAATTCTATTAAGGATTACCATTCCTACTGCCTGCTGGCATTCGTCACTCTGATCGCCAGCTTCGCCATTAATAAGGTGAGCCATTAACTCCAAATTAATTTTATATCTTCTCTTTTCTTCTGCTTTTCTCTTTCGTATTTTTTTTAGTCTTAATTCGGCTTCTTTTTCCTCCTTTGTTTTTTCTTTGCCAGTTACCATTCTAGACATGGTGGACTGATATGGAGGAATTTTATGTTTTAACATTTCTTTCTTTTCCTCCTGTTTTTTTTCTTTTATCTTTTGTTTTTGAGCTTTTACACTCCGAGCAGCAAACTCTTCTAGGGTTTCAAAGGAATATGCCTTTGCCTTTTTTATTGGTGCATTTTCCACTGAAACCACACAGGCTGTAGTTACAATTATAGCCATTACGGCTATTATCATAAAAAATATTAATATATCTTTTATAACAATTCTTACTGCTCTTATTGTCATAAAGACCTCCTTTTATTGTTGTACTTTTTTAATTACCAAAAGTACTATTAACAAGCTACATATTTTATTTTATCACATTTTTGAATCAAAATCTACATTTATGTAAATCTTTTTGAATTTTTTTCGACATTTTATGCTATTTTTTTATTTTCGCCTCTTAGTATTTTTGCATGTTCAATTGTTTCTTTTGTTATTTTTCCACTGGCAATTCTTGCTATTTCCTTTAAGGTTTGTTCTTCGTTTAATAATTCTATTTTTGTTTTTGTTTTATTTTCTTCAACTTCTTTATGAATGTAATAGTTATAATCTCCTTTTGCTGCAATATTTGCTAAATGTGTTACTATTAAAACTTGATGTTTATTTGAGATTATTTTTAGTTTTTCTCCTACCTTATCTGCTGCTACGCCACTTATACCTGTATCTATTTCGTCAAATACTAATGTTTCTGTATTATCTACGTTTGCCAATACTGTTTTTATTGCAAGCATTATTCTTGAGTTTTCTCCTCCTGATGCAACTTTTGAAAGACTATTTTCATCTTCTCCTATATTTGTTCTTATTTTAAATTCTACAGTATTTAATCCATTTTTATTAAATTCATTTTCTGTATATTTAACTTCAACTTTAAATTCAGAATTAGCCATTTCTAAATCTTTTAATTCTTTATTTATACTATTTGACAATTTTGTAGCATTTTCATTTCTTATTGAATTTAGTTTTTCCGCAATTTCCTTCATTTGCATTTCTAACTCTTGTTTTTGTGCATTTAGTTTATTTATATAATCTTCTAATCCTTCTATTTGTTGTATTTCTTTTTCTAAATAATTTTTATATTCTAAAATTTCCTGTATATTATTTCCATATTTTCTTTTTAGTGTATATATTAAATCTAATCTTTCTGCTATTTTCATTTTTTTGTTTTCATCAAAATATATGTTACTATTACTATCTTGCAAATCTCTATTTATTTCTTGTAAATCGTAGTATACACTTTTTAATGCTTTAGATATATTTTCGTATTCTTTGCTATATTCTTCTATTTTTTCCATATTTCTAACTGCTGTACTTATTGATTCTATTGCTGAGTTTTCTACCAAAGAATTTACTTGATATAGGTTGTTATATATTTTCTCTGAATTATTGATAAGTTTATTTTCATTTTCTAGTTCTTCTTCTTCCCCTAATTTTAAGTTTGCTTCTTCAATTTCATTTACTTGGTATCTTAGTAAGTCTAATTTTCTTTGTTTTTCTTTTTCATCACCATAGTTAGAGTTTAATTCATTTTTTACATATAGATATTTTTCATATAATTTTTTATATTTATTTTTTAGTTCATAGATTTCGTCTTCTGCAAAACTATCCAAATATTCTATTTGATTACTTGTATCTAATAAATTCAAATTATCATTTTGTCCATGAATATCTATTTTTTTACTCATAAACTCTTTCAATTCTGCAACTGTAACTAATCTTCCATTTATTTTACATATATTTCTTCCTTTTAAATTTATTTCTCTTGAAACTATAATGCATTCTTCTGATGTTTCGCTTGAAATTTGTGCCTCTACAAAAGAAAATTCTTCTCCTTTTCTTATCATTTCTTTTGAGAATCTACCACCTGATATTATATTTAAAGAATCTATTATTAATGTTTTTCCTGCTCCTGTTTCTCCTGTTAAAACATTAAATCCCCCATTTAAATTTATTGTTAATTCATCTATAATACCTATGTTTTTTATATGTAAAATATTTATCATTTCTGTGAGCCCCCTATTTTAATTTTTTAAACGCTTCTTCAGTTATTTTTGATATTTCATTCTTCGATTTAAAACTATCTAATAAGTTGTTTTCGTTTTTTTCTATATATAACAAGTATTCTATGTTACCTGCTGGACCTTTTATTGGTGAATAGTCTAAGTTTAATATTTCAAAGCCTTCCTTATTTATTTGTTCTATTATGCTTTCGAGAATTTTTTTATGTATTTTTATATCTTTAACTACTCCATTTTTATTTAAGTTTTGTTTTCCAACCTCAAATTGTGGTTTTATTAAAATAACAGCATTCCCTTTTATTTTGAGTAATTCATAAATTTTTGGTATTACTTGTAATATAGATATAAAAGAAACATCTGTTGAAATAAAGTCTATTGCATTAAAATCTTTTGCATCTATATCTTTTATATTTATTCCTTCTAAATTTACAACATTTTTATTGTTCTTTATTTTTTCGTCTAATTGGTCGTGCCCAACATCTACACTATAAACCTTTTTTGCTCCATTTTGTAACATTACATCTGTAAAACCTCCTGTTGATGCTCCTATATCCATACATATTTTATTGTTTAAATTAATTTCAAAAACATTTAGAGCTTTTTCGAGTTTCAATCCACCACGACTTACATATTTTAAAGTTTCTCCTCTAACTTCTATCTTATCTTCCTCTGAAATTAATTTACTTGATTTTGTTATTTGTATGTTGTTAACATATATATTTCCGCTATCTATTGCATATTTAGCTTTTGCTCTACTTTTAAAATATCCTTTTGTTACAAGTATTGAATCTAATCTTTCTTTAATTTTCATGCGTTCTCCTTTTACGAATTTGTGTTTGTATATGTATTATATACTTTAATTTTAATTTGTCAACACTTTTATGAAAATTTGTTCTATTTTTTATTTTTTATTGACTAATTAATGCATTTTGTGTTATAGTATTAATTGTTAATGGCCCGTTGGTCAAGCGGTTAAGACGCAGCCCTCTCAAGGCTGAATCATGGGTTCGATTCCCGTACGGGTCACCAAATTTTGAGAATCTACATTTTATAGTAGATTCTTTTTTTGTGCTAAAATACACGCAGGTCGTCGAGCATTTCGGAGTTGTTCGAACGTATGTGAAATTACAAATCCGTTATACCTTTAGGTACGTCGACCCTACATCCAAAATAAAAAAGTGGCTTCGCCACACGGGTCGTCGGGGACGCCGACCCCTACATCTAAAATAAGAATTTCCTATAATATAAAAAAGTGGCTTCGCCACGCGGGTCGTCGGGGACGCCGACCCCTACATCTAAAATAGGAATTTCCTATAATATAAAAAAGAAAACCAAACCAAGGTTTTCTTCTTTATTTCGTTAAATATTTTTTATATGTTTTCAAAAATCTTTCCAAATCTTCTTGCTCTACTCTTCCAATTTTAAACTTAATTTCCTTTTCACTTATCTCTATCAAATCATCACATTTTACTATACTATTTTTATATAAGTTATTTGTTTTATTTTTATTTAACTTTTCATTAAAAGGATATGAACTTTTATTAATCTTTAATGATAAAAGAAATCCAAAATAATTTATATCTATTGCCTGATTATCATTTATTATAACAAAAGCATGATTTTTTCCATTAGTTCCGTTTTTATATAAATAAGCCGATACAAAAACTATATCTCCAATATCATATTTAGTATAATTTTTCTCATTAGTAGTTATGTAGTATTTTTTTTCTTCTTCGCTTAATGCTAATTTTTCACTTTCTATAGTTTGATTATATTCCTCATATTTTTTTACTTTGCCCTTTTGCTTTGCTAAGTTAATTACTGAAGATACCTCTTTTTTATATTTATTATCAACCATTTTCTCTCCTTTAAATTGGTATGTATGGTGTTGGATTTATGCAGTTTTTAAATCCTCCTGGTGATGTTCTTATTTCAAAGTGTAAGTGTGGTCCTGTTACATTTCCTGTTGCTCCTACATTCATTATTTGTTGTCCTTTGCTTACTATTTGTCCCTCACTAACCTTTAATGAACCTGAAACTCCATGTGCATAGAAACTATATATTCCGTTTCCATGTGAAATCATTACATGAGTTCCATATGAACCTGAGTTATTTACAGCTTGTACTACTTTTCCATCTCCTACAGCATATATTGGATTTCCTGCTACTCCATTAAAATCTACTCCTGTATGGTAACCTGTTGACCAATATTTTCCAGAAGCTCCATACGTTGTTCCTATGTATCCTCCATTTACAGGTCTTATAAATCCATAAGAACTTGTATTTCCTGTATTTGCAGATCCATTGTTATTTCCTGATGAATTCGAATTATTATTACTATTGTTATTGTTTGATGTATTTTTTTTAGGTGGTACATATTCTGAATATTTTTTTATTTTTGCGGCTATTTCTTTATCTTCTTCTTGTAATTGTTCTATTTCTTTTTGTATATCTTTTTCTTCACTTGATAGCTCTGCAACTTTTTTATTTTTTTCTTCTTTTGCAGAAGCAAGTTCAACTGTTTTAGACTCTTTACTTGATTTTGTTGTTTGTAAATCTTTTTTATTATTTTCTAAATCTGTTTTTGCATTTTCTATTTCCTTCTTTTGATTTTCAATCTTTTCTAGTAAATCTGTATCATAACTTGTAATTTCAGAAACTAAATACCAGTTTGATATTAAATCTGAAAAATCTTCTGATGATAATAAAACATCTAAATACGTTGTATCTCCTGCATCATACATTGAAACTAATCTTTGTTTTAAACTTTCTTCTTGTGCAGAATAATCT
>CAJKKA010000023.1 GCA_905200315.1 uncultured Clostridium sp. | reverse complement strand
CACGGAGATCACAGACATCATGCAGCAGCTTGACGAGCTTGAAGCATGGCAACTTCTCCTTCTTCATTTGCATCTATTCTTATTATTTTTTCTTCTACACCGTCCATTTTTAAACGTACAGCTTTTAAATTAACAATAAGTTCTGGAACGTCTTCTACAACATTTGGTATTGTAGAAAATTCGTGTAGTACCCCATCAACCTTTATGCTTGTAATTGCTGAACCAGGTAATGAAGACAAAAGTATTCTTCTTAAAGAATTTCCTATTGTAACTCCATATCCTCTTTCTAATGGTTCGCATACAAATTTTGCATAATTTTTTGCTTCGTCTATTTCTAAGCATTCTATGTTGGGTCTTTCAAATTCTATCATCTCTTACCTCCTAATAGAGTTGCACTTGCATAGCAACCTTTTTAATAATTTTATACTCTTACACTTTATTATTTTGAGTAAAGTTCTACTATTAAATGCTCTTCTACTGGTAAATCTATATCTTCTCTAGATGCTAATCTTACTACTTTACCGCTTAAGTTCTCGAAATCTCTTTCTAACCAAGCAGGTACTGGTCTTGCAGAATTTGCTTCTACGTTAGCTTTTATTGTAGCATTATCTGCTTTTAATTCTCTAACTTTGATAACATCTCCAGCTTTTACTAAATAAGATGGTATATCTACTCTTTTACCATTTACTTCAAATTGAGCATGGTTTACAAGTTGTCTTGCTTGTGCTCTTGAGCTACCATATCCTAATCTATAAACTACGTTGTCTAATCTGCTTTCTAATATTTGTAATAAGTTATTACCTGTTATACCTTTTTTATTAGAAGCCATTTCAAAATATTTTCTAAATTGTTTTTCTGAAACTCCATAATATGCTTTAGTTTTTTGTTTTTCTCTTAACTGTGTACCATATTCAGAAAGTTTTGTTCTTTTTTGTCCATGTTCTCCTGGAGCATAGTTTCTTCTAGATACACTACATTTATCTGAATAACATCTATCACCTTTTAGGAACAATTTTTGTCCTTCTCTACGGCATCTACGACATTGTTCATCTTTATATCTTGCCATTTTATTTTCTCCTTTCTTTATTAAAGACAAGGGATACATCTTTTATGATGGTCACTGCTCACTCGGTTAGGATATATCCCTTAACCGTGTATTATAGTGTTCTACCCTTTTATACTATTTTCTTTTTTATTAAACTCTTCTTCTTTTTGGTGGTCTACAACCATTATGCGGTATTGGTGTTACATCTTTAATACTGCTTATTTCTAGACCTGTTGTTTGAAGTGATCTTATTGCTGCTTCACGTCCTGAACCTGGACCTTTAACAAAAACTTCTACTGTTTTTAATCCATGTTCCATTGCTGCTTTTGCAGCTGTTGTTGCAGCTTCTCCTGCAGCAAATGGTGTGCTTTTTTTAGAACCTTTAAATCCAAGTTCTCCAGCACTTGCCCAAGAGATAACATTACCATTTACATCTGAAATTGTAACGATTGTATTATTAAAACTAGAATGAATATGAGCAGCACCTTTTTCGATGTTTTTTCTATTTCTTCTAGCTACTGGTTTTTTAGTTACATTTTTAGCCATCTTTGTTTGACTCCTCTCTTACATTATTATAATAAAACTACTCTATTTTACTTTCGTATAATTTTTATTTTTTTGATTTGCTTACCATTTTTCTAGGACCTTTTCTAGTACGAGCATTAGTTTTTGTTCTTTGACCTCTAACTGGTAATCCTCTTCTATGTCTTAATCCTCTATAGCAACCAATTTCTGTTAGTCTTTTAATATTTAAAGCAACTTCTCTTCTTAAATCACCTTCAAGTGTTAAATCTAATTTTTCAATTGCTTTTCTAATAGCTTGTTCTTGGTCTTCTGTTAAGTCTTTTACTCTAGTATCTGGATTTATTCCAGCTTCTTTTAATATTTTTTGTGAAGTTGATAAACCAATACCATATATGTATGTTAAACCAATTTCAACTCTTTTTTCTCTAGGTAAATCTACTCCTGATATACGAGCCATAAATTTTAGCACCTCCAAATTTATTTGTTTGTTTTAGTTTGTCCTTAAAATATAAACTGAAATGTATTTGATTTTACTCAAATAGTATTTTTATATTTTTTAGACATATATATAAACACAAATTTGATAAAGAAATCTTATGAATTTCCAGCCGCTACCATAATTTGTGTTAATAGCAATTTTGTTATTTAATTATCCTTGTCTTTGTTTGTGTTTAGGGTTTTCACAAATAACTCTAATTACACCTTTTCTTTTAATAACTTTGCATTTATCGCAAATTTTTTTAACTGATGGTCTTACTTTCATTTTTGCACCTCCTATTTTAATATATATTTTGCTATATATTTTAAGTTGTTTTTTATTTTATTTACCTCTCCAAGTAATTCTTCCTCTAGTTAGATCATATGGTGAAAGTTCAAGTTTTACTTTGTCTCCAGGTAATATTTTTATATAATTCATCCTTAGTTTTCCTGAAATATGAGCTAGTACTTGATGCCCATTTTCAAGTTCTACTTTAAAATTTGTATTAGGCAATGCTTCAACAACAACACCTTCTACTTCGATAACATCCTCTTTTGACATTATTTTACCTCCTAATTTTAGTAAATTTATATAAAAATCTACAATTAGCTTATATAGTATATACCATAATTAAAGAATAGTCAAGATTTTTGGGTCTTTTTCTGTAATTAAAATTGTATTTTCGTAATGTGCTGCATTTGTTCCATCTTCTGATATTATTCCCCAACCATCATCGAGTTCCAAAATTTCTTCTTTTCCAGCTATTACCATAGGTTCTATCGCAAGTGTCATACCAGGTTCAAGTCTTGTTCCCTTTCCTGCTTTTCCATAGTTTGGTATTCCTGGATCTTCGTGCATTTCTCTTCCTATTCCGTGTCCTTGAAATTCTTTTACAACTGAGTATCCATTTTTTTCTACAAATTCTCCTATAGCATGAGAAATATCTCCAATTCTATTACCTTTTTTTGCGTATTTTATTCCTTCAAAAAAAGCTTGCTTTGTAATTTCTACTAATCTTTTTGTAGCTTTATCTACATTTCCAACTAAATATGTTCTAGCACAGTCTCCATTAAATCCATCTTTGTATGCTACTAAGTCAACACTTATAATATCTCCATCTTTTAAAATTTCTCTTTTATTTGGAATTCCATGTATAACTACATCATTTACAGAACTACATATGCTTCCTGGAAAATCTGGAACACCTTTTACTCCACTTGGATAACCTTTTTCAGCAGGTATTGCTCCGTGTTTCCTCATTTCTTTTTCAGCTATTTTATCTAACTCCCATGTAGATATTCCTGGTTTTATAGCGGCCTCAACTGCTTTTTGTGCAAGTGCAGCAACACGGCAAGCTTCTTCCATTAATTCTATTTCTTTTTTAGATTTCACATAAATCATTTTCATTATCTTCTTTCTAAACATTTATAATTATTTTTATATTTCTGGTCGACAGAGACGTCGACCACTACATCGTTTGACAATTTTTATTTAAAGACAAAATAATAATTAAGATCAAATTTTAAATATATATATTATTTTGGAATATTTTTTATTTCATCTTTCGGGTCGCCCTAAGGACGCCGACCCCTACAACGTCTGACATTAATTTATTTCAAGTCAATTTTTTAATTTCATATTTTTTCGTTAATATCTTTTAGCCATTTGTCAATGTCTTGCTTTGTAACTTGATCTTGTGCTCTTAGGTCAACTGTATATAAAATTCCTTCTTCTTCGAAATATTTTATAATTGGTTCTGAACGTTTATGATATGTATCAATTCTTCTTTTTACTGTTTCTTCGTTGTCATCTTCTCTTCTATATAATTCACTTCCGCATACATCACATATTCCATCTTGTTTTGGTTTGTTGAATTCTAAATTGTATATTGCTCCACAGTCTTTATTTGAACATATTCTTCTTTTTACTGTTCTATATATAATGTCTTCATCTGGAATGTTTAATTGTATTGCTACATCAACCTTTTTATTTCTTTTTTCTAATAATTGTTTTAAATGTTCAGCTTGAATTTTTGTTCTAGGAAATCCATCTAATACAACACCATTTTGGGCAGTTGGTCTAGATAGTCTTTCATCTAAAATTTTTATAACTACATCATCTGGAACAAGTTTTCCATCTGACATATAGTTTTCTAATTCTTTTCCTAATTTACTTCCAGACTTTATTTCCTCTCTAAACATATCTCCTGTTGAAATATGTTCTATATTTAATGTGTCTGTTAATAATTTTGCAACAGTGCCTTTACCACTTCCTGGTGCTCCTAACATTACTATTATCAAATTTTTCACTCCTTTGTTTATGCTATTTATATTCTTTAAAAAACACACATTTCTATATGTATTTTTGAAAAAACATAAACACACATTTTGGGCGGAACACATCCGCCCTAATGCAATTTATTTTATTCCAAGAATCCTTTGTAATGTCTCATTACTAAATGTGATTCTAGTTGTTGAACTGTTTCCAATGCAACCCCAACAACAATTAATATTGATGTTCCACCAAATGTGACATCTAAACTTGTAAATCTCATAAACATTGGAAGTATAGCTATAATTGCTAAATAAATTCCTCCGAATATTGTTAATTTACCAACTACTGATGATAAGTAGTCTGTTGTTGGCTTACCAGCTCTTATTCCTGGTATAAATCCACCATTTCTTTTAATATTAGCTGATACTTCAGCTGGATTAAATGTAGCATATGTATAGAAAAATGTAAATCCTACAATTAATAGTAAATATACTATAGCATTTACTATTGAATATCCTATACCAACACTAGATGAAGATGTTGCTAAAGAAAATTTATATACAACATTCCAGAAACCAGTTTGTGTTGCAATATTAGAATTAAACATTTGAATAATCATTGCTGGAAATGTCATAAAACTACTTGCAAATATTATTGGCATAACTCCTGCCATTGCAGGTTTCAATGGAATATGAGTATTTTGAGCGCCTACCATTTTTCTTCCTACAACTTTTTTAGAATATTGTACTGGAATTCTTCTTTCTGCATTTTGTACAAATACAACAGCTGCAACTAATATAATTGCACCTATAATAATTCCTAATGCAGTTATTAATCCTGTTGTACTAAAAACTCCATTATTTACTATTAACTTAGCAATTGTTTGAATTGCACTTGGAACTCTAGCTAGAATACCAACTAAAATTAATACTGAAATTCCATTTCCAATTCCTTTTTGTGTTATTTGTTCTCCAAGCCACATTAAAATTGATGTACCTGTTACTAATGAAAGTATTAATAACATTCCTGTTAATGCAGTATTGTCAACAAATACATTTTGTCCTTTATAGGTTAAGTATAATCCAGTTGCTTCTATTAAAGCTAGAACTAGTGATAATACTTTTGTATATTTGTTCATTTTTTGTCTTCCAACTTCTCCACCATCTTTTGCTAATTTTTCTAAAGATGGTATTACCATTGTTAAAAGTTGAATAACAATTGATGCTGTAATATATGGGCTTATACTCATTGCAAATATTGTAAATTTAGAAAAAGCTCCACCAGATATAATATCTAATATTCCACTTATTCCTGAATTTGATCCCATAACCTTTGCTAAAGCTACTGCATCAACACCAGGTGCTGTTATGTAACAACCAAATCTAAAAATTACAATTAATAATAATGTATATAAAATTCTTTTTCTTACTTCAGGTGTCTTCCATGCATTTTTAATAGTTTTAAACAACTAAATCACCTCTATCTTTCCTCCTGCTGCTTCAATAGCTTGAGCAGCTGCTTTTGTAAATCTATTTGCTTTAACTGTAAGTTTTTTCTCTAATTTACCTGTAGCTAAAACAACTATTCCATCATTTATTTTTCCAATTATTCCTTCTTCTAATAAAGATTCAGCTGTAACTTCTGTAGCTTTTGATTTATTTAACATTGTTAATGTTACTTCTGTATATTGTTTTGCAAAAATATTTTTAAATCCTCTTTTTGGTAATCTTCTATATAATGGAGTTTGACCACCTTCAAATCCTCTTCTTACTCCACCACCTGATCTTGATTTTTGTCCTTTTTGACCTCTTCCAGAAGTTTTTCCTAAACCAGAACCTATTCCACGTCCTACTCTAGTTCTTTTTACATTTTTTTGTGCTGATTTTAAATCTGTTAAGTTCATCTATTTACACCTCCCTTGTGTTTATTGAAGTTGAATGTTTGTTGTTAGAATCTACTGTAATATTAACAACCTCCAACTTTCAATCTCAATTATAATATTTCTTCTACTTTTTTACCTCTTTTTTTAGCAACTTGTTCTGCTGTACTCATGTTTTGTAATGCATTTAATGTAGCATATACAACATTTCTAGGATTGTTTGTTCCTATAACTTTTGTTTTTATATCTTTGTATCCTGCAAGTTCTATTACTGGTCTTACACTACCACCTGCTATAATTCCAGAACCTTCTGGGGCTGGTTTCATCATAACATTTGCACTACCAAATTTTCCAACAAATTCATGTGGTATTGTATTTCCAACGATTGGAACTTCTATTAAATTCTTTTTAGCATCTTCAATTGCTTTTTTTATCGCATCTGGAACTTCTGATGCTTTACCGTTACCTGCACCAATATGTCCATTTTCGTCACCAACAACAACTAAAGCACTAAATCTAAAAGTTCTACCACCTTTAACAACTTTAGCAACTCTGTTTATAGCAACAACTTTTTCCTTTAATTCTGTTTTTTCTTCTTGCATTAAGACTTGCCTCCTTCTTTTTTATTTTCTCATATAATCTTTATTTAGAGAATTTGATGTTAGATGTTGGAATATAATAATTCAAACTTCTAACTCCTAATCTATAATTAGAATTCTAATCCGCCTTCTCTAGCAGCTTCTGCTAATTCTTTAACAACTCCGTGATATACATATCCACCTCTATCAAATACAACATTTGATATTTTAGCATCTTTAGCTCTTTTTGCAATTAAACTTCCAATTTCTTTTGCTGCTTCTTTATTAGCTTTCTTTGTTTTAACTTCTTTATCTAATGTTGAAGCTGAAACTAAAGTTTTACCAGCAACATCGTCAATTACTTGTGCATATATATTTGTATTACTTCTATATACACATAATCTTGGACGTTCTGCTGTACCACTAATTTTTCTACGTACACGAATATGTCTTCTAGTTCTTTCAAACTTTCTATTTGTTTTTTTAACCATAGTTCAACTACTCCTTTCTTTAAGGTTTGTTCTTATTTAACAGTTCATTTTTTATTTACCTGTTTTTCCTTCTTTTCTTCTTATATGCTCATCTGCATATTTAATACCTTTACCATGGTATACTTCTGGTGGTCTCTTGCTTCTTACAACAGCAGCTGTTTGACCAACAACTTCTTTATCGATTCCTCTTACTATAACTGTATTTGCATTAGGAACATCAAATGTAATTCCTTCTGGTTCTTCCATTTCTACTGGATGAGAATATCCTAAAGTAAGAACAACTTTATTTCCTTGTTTTTGTGCTCTATAACCTACACCAACGATTTGTAATTCTTTGCTATATTCATTTAGAACACCTTCTATCATGTTATTAATTAATGTTCTTGTTAATCCATGTAAACTTTTATTTTCAGCTTCGTCATTAGGTCTTGTTACAGTAATAACATTACCATCAATAGAAACTGTTATGTTTTTATGAATTTCTCTTTCTAATGTTCCTTTAGGTCCTTTTACTGTTAAGTTGTTTCCATCTATTTTAACTTCAACACTATCTGGTACAGTAATAGGTTTATTTCCTATTCTTGACATTTTTAATTTCACCTCTTCTTATAAAACTTCATATTTATTATTTAGGTAACTAGCATATTTTTATTACCAAACATATGCTAGAACTTCTCCACCTAAGTTTTCATTTCTTGCTTCTTTATCTGTTTTTATACCTTTTGAAGTAGAAATTAAAGCAATTCCTAATCCATTTAAAACTTTAGGTAATTCTTCTTTAGAAGCATAAACTCTTAATCCTGGTTTACTTATTCTTTTTAATCCAGAAATAACTTTAGTTCCATTTTCATCATATTTTAATGTAATTCTTATAACACCTTGTGTATCATCTTTTATATCTTCAAAAGATGCAATATATCCTTCTTCAAATAAAATTTCAGCTATTGCTCTTTTTACTTTTGAAGCTGGTACATCAACAGTTTTATGTTTAGAATTACTTGCATTTCTTATTCTTGTTAGCATATCTGCTATTGGATCTGTAGTATTCATTACTTTCCTCCTTTTTTTAGTTTTTTGTCTAGTTTATTTTAAATTCGAATTAAATTAGTTATAATGTGCATTTTCGCCGATTATTACAAGCTGATAATGTACATTTGTACATTGAAGTTTGTAATAATTAAGAAAATGTGCAGGATAATTGATTGCATTTGAATTTTACCAACTAGCTTTTTTAACACCTGGTATCTCACCTTTATGTGCTAATTCTCTAAAACAAACACGGCAAATACCAAATTTTCTTATATAAGCGTGTGGTCTACCACATATTTTACATCTGTTATATTCTCTTGTTTTGTATTTTTGATCTCTTTGTTGTTTTACTTTCAAAGATTTTTTAGCCATAATTTTCTCCCTTCATATTTTTTTTAGGAAATACATCCTCGCTAATGCTCGGCTGCAAAAATTATTTGTAATCGGCATTGCCTAATTATTTTTTAAATGGCATTCCTAATAATGTTAATAATTCTTTAGCTTCTTCGTCTGTTTTAGCTGTTGTAACGAAGATTATATCCATTCCTCTTAATTTATCAACTTTATCATATTCGATTTCAGGGAATATTAATTGTTCTTTAATTCCCATAGAGTAGTTACCTCTACCATCAAAAGAATTAGCTGAAACTCCTCTAAAATCTCTAACTCTTGGTAATGCAACATTAAATAGTTTATATGCGAAATCATACATTTTTCCTCTTCTTAATGTTACTTTACATCCTATATTAACACCTTCTCTTAGTTTGAAAGCTGCTATAGATTTTCTAGCTTTTGTTACTATAGGTTTTTGACCTGTTATTATTTGAATATCATTCATTGCATTTTCTAATGATTTTGGATTATCTTTTACATCTCCTAATCCTATATTTAAAACTATTTTATCAAGTTTTGGAACTTCCATAACTGATTTATAGTTAAATTTTTTCATTAAAGCTGGAACAACTTCTTTTTCATATTGTTCTCTTAAAAATTCCATGTTTTATTTCCTCCTTTCTATAACTTATTTGATTATAGCTTCACATTTTTTACAAATACGAACTTTTTCATCTTTTTCTATTTTATAACCTATTTTTGTAGCTTTACCACATTTAGGGCAAACAACATTAACTTTACTGCTATGTATAGCACATTCTGTAGGGATAATTCCTCCCTCTTCACCTTGTTTTCTAGGTTTAATGTGTTTTTTTCTTATATTAATACCTTTAACAACTATTTTTTGTGTTTTTGGTATAACTTCTAAAACTTCTCCTGTTTTTCCTTTATCATTTCCAGATAAAACCTTAACAGTATCACCTTTTTTTATTTTCATACTTATATTTTCACCTCTTTTTTTATATTTTTACTTTTTCTGTTATTTCGGGTCGCCCTGAGGACGCCGACCCCTACAGTAAAATAAATCAAAAGTAGTAAGATATTTTGCTATTTTTATTATAATTTCTACGGCTAACAATTTGTAAAATTCATTCAGCCTAAGGGCTGTATTCATTAACAAATTTTAAGCCTTCGCATCTATAATCTGTATAGTTCAAATGTCTACTAGACATTTTCTCTAACAGCTTATAGAACCTCTGGTGCTAGAGATAAAATCTTCATATAATCTTTATCTCTTAATTCTCTTGCTATTGGTCCAAATATACGTGTTCCTTTTGGATTTCCATCGTCTTTTATAATAACTGCAGCATTTTCATCAAATCTTACATATGATCCATCTGCTCTTCTAGTTGGTTTTTTTGTTCTGACTACAACTGCTTTAACAACTTCTCCTTTTTTTACAACGCCACCTGGTGTTGCAGATTTAACAGAAGCTACTATTACATCACCAATTCTAGCATATTTTCTATATGATCCACCTAAACATCTAATGCACATTATTTCTTTTGCACCAGTGTTATCAGCAACTTTTAATATTGATTGTTGTTGTACCATTTTTAGCTTCCTCCTTCTTATTTAATATTAGCTTTTTCCATTATTTCAACTACTCTCCATCTTTTATCTTTAGAAAGTGGTCTTGTTTCCATAACTTTAACTTTATCTCCAATTTGACAAGCATTCTCTTCGTCATGAGCTTTTAAGTTATATGTTCTTTTAACAATTTTGTTATATGTTTTATGTTTTACACTTGTTTGAACAGATACAACTACTGTTTTGTCCATTTTGTTTGATTTTACTGTACCTATTAAAACTTTACGAAGATTTCTTTCTTCCATCTATTAAATCCTCCTTTTTTCATATTGGATGTTGAATGTTAGAAAATTCTTTAATTCTAACTTCTAACTTTTTTATTTTACTTCTTCAGCCAATCTTCTTTCTGTTAAAACTGTATTTATTTTAGCTATATCTCTTTTTACTTCTTTAATTCTGCTTGGATTATCTAACCCATTTGTAGCTAAACTAAATCTTAATTTGAATAACTCTGTTTTTAATTCAGATAATTCTTTTTCTAGATCTGGTGAAGACATTTCTCTTATTTTATTAATCTTCATTGCTATCACCCACCTTATCATCAGATTCTCTAACTATAAATTTAGATTTTACAGATAATTTATTCATTGCTAATCTCATAGCTTCTCTAGCTGTTTCTTCTGGTACACCAGCAAGTTCAAACATTACTCTTCCTGGTTTAACAACTGCTACCCAAGCTTCTACAGCTCCTTTACCTTTACCCATACGAGTTTCTGCAGGTTTTTTAGTAATTGGTTTGTCTGGGAATATTTTTATCCAAACTTTACCACCTCTTTTTATATAACGGTTCATAGCAATACGTGCAGCTTCTATTTGATTTCCAGTAATTAATCCTGCTTCTAAAGCTTGTATTCCATATTCTCCATCAGTAACTTTATTACCTCTTGTAGCTTTACCTCTATTTCTACCTTTTTGCATTTTTCTATATTTAGTTCTTTTTGGCATTAATGGCATTACTCAACTCCTCCTTCCTTTTTCTTTGTTGGAAGAACTTCTCCTTTATAAATCCAAACTTTTACACCGATTTTTCCATATGTTGTATCTGCTTCTGCAAATCCATAATCAATATCAGCTCTTAATGTTTGTAGTGGTATTGTACCTTCTTTATAGAATTCAGTTCTAGCCATGTCTGCTCCACCTAATCTACCAGATACTGCAGTTTTTATTCCTAAAGCACCTGCTTTCATAGTTTTTTGCATGCATTGTTTCATAGCTCTTCTGAATGAAATTCTTCTTTCTAGTTGACCTGCGATATTTTCTGCAACTAATTGAGCATTTGTATCAATATCTTTTACCTCAACTATATTTAAATTAACATTTTTATTAATCATTTTTTGTAAATCTGCTTTTATACTTTCAGCTCCAGCTCCACCTTTTCCTATTACTATTCCTGGTTTAGCTGTATATACATTTACTTTAACAAATTTTGGTGTTCTTTCTATTTCTATTTTAGAAATTCCGCTTGCATATAATTTTTTCTTAAGCATTTTACGGATATTGTAATCTTCTACTAAATAGTTACTAAAATCTTTTGAATTTGCATACCATTTAGAGTCCCAATCTTTTATAACACCTACTCTAACTCCATGTGGGTTTACTTTTTGTCCCATGTTATATTTCTCCTTTCTACTTATCGATTTCTCTTAAAACGATAGTTATATGACTTGTTCTTTTTCTAATTCTAACTGCTGAACCTTTAGCTGCTGGTCTAATTCTTTTTAATGTAGGACCTTGGTTAGCATAGATTTCAGATATATATAATTTTTCATGGCTCATTCCATGATTATTTTCAGCATTTGCAATAGCTGATTTTAATAATTTTTCTAATATTTCTGTTGATGCTTTAGGTGTGAATTTCATTATTGCTAAAGCTTCATCAACATTTTTTCCTCTTACTAAATCTGCTACAATTTTAACTTTTCTTGCTGAAATTCTGGCATATTTTAGTTCTGCTCTTGCTTCTTGAATTCCTTCCACTTTGTTTTCCCTCCTTTAGTTATTGTTTTGTTAAATTTCTATTTAACTTTTAACATTTTATTTTCTCTTTATTTTTTAACTTTAGAAGTTTTATCTCCTGCATGACCTTTGTATGTTCTTGTAGGAGCAAATTCACCTAATTTATGTCCTATCATTTCTTCTGAAATATAAACTGGTACATGTTTTCTACCATCATGAACAGCAATTGTGTGTCCAATCATTTGTGGATATATAGTAGAAGCTCTTGACCATGTTTTTAAAACTTCTTTTTCTCCACTTTCGTTCATAGCTTCAATTCTTTTTAAAAGTTTTTCTTGAACAAAAGGTTTCTTTTTGCTTGATCTTGACATATAGATATGTCCTCCTTTCTTACCTCAAGATGTTAGATGTTGGAGGTTTGATGTTAAAAATTACAAATATTAAATTCTATAAAAAATAACCAACTTCCAATTTCCAACTTCCAACCTCTATTTTCTTCTCTTAACAATAAATTTGTTAGATAATTTCTTTTTATTTCTTGTTTTATATCCTAGAGCTGGTTTACCCCAAGGTGTCATTGGTCCTGCGTGTCCAACTGGAGCTCTACCTTCACCACCACCATGTGGGTGATCTACTGGGTTCATAACAGAACCTCTAACTGTTGGTCTAATACCCATATGTCTTTTTCTACCAGCTTTACCAATTTTCATAGTATCGTGGTCTGTATTTCCAACTGTTCCTATTGTAGCTCTACATTTTGTTAATATTAATCTCATTTCTCCTGATGGTAATCTAACATGTGAATATTTTCCTTCTTTAGCCATAAGTTGTGCAGATTGTCCAGCACTTCTTACTAATTTTCCACCTTGACCTGGATTTAATTCTATATTGTGAATCATAGTACCAACTGGAATACTTTCTATTGGCATACAGTTTCCTGGTTTGATATCAGCTTTTTGTCCAGATACAACTTTATCTCCATCTTTTAATCCAACTGGAGCTAAAATATAAGCTTTTTCTCCATCTTCATATTGAATTAATGCGATATTTGCACTTCTGTTTGGATCGTATTCGATTCCTATAACTGTTGCTGTCATATCATCTTTTCTTCTTTTAAAATCTATTATTCTGTATTTTTGTCTATTTCCTCCACCTTGATGTCTAACTGTTATTCTACCATAGTTGTTTCTTCCTGCATTTTCTTTTTTCTTTGCTAATAAAGATTTTTCAGGAGTTTTTTTAGTGATTTCATCAAATGTAGAAACAGTCATATTTCTTCTTGATGGGGTGTATGGATTGAAGTGTTTCATTCCCATAATAACTTCCTTTCTCGAAACAATGAAAACCTTCGCATTGCGGTGTCAAATTTCATTCAAAATGTCCTCGACGTACCAATGTACGACTGCGGATTTTGAATTCATTTTCCTAGCACTGCTCGCTTTTGCTTGTTTCTCTATTTATTTACATATTTACGGTTTTCTTTTCCTGCCCCGCATAAGCAGATATTCTTTATTTTCCTGGTATTTTCCAGATAATTTCATCTTATTTTGTTTAATTTGTTTTTTATTAATTTTAATTGATTAAA
Source organism: uncultured Clostridium sp. (assembly GCA_905200315.1). The sequence continues at coordinate 2,844 of CAJKKA010000023.1, read as the reverse complement.
AGTAGTGAGATGTGCATTTTCATAAGATAATTAAGACGAAGGTGTACGTTTGTACATCGAGTTTTAATTATTGAAATGAAATTGTGCAGATTGCTGCTTTTAATCGATTTTTCTAAGCTCCCATGAACTCGTCTATTGAATCTTTATACTTCTTAGAAACTTTAACTTCTTTTCCACCTTTACCTAAGTAAGATGAATCTGTAGGATTTGTATCTATAGTAACTATAGCTTTTTTCCAGTCAGATGTTCTTCCAACATGAACTCCTACTCTTTTTTGTTTTCCTTTAACTGTCATTGTGTTTACTTTTAATACTTTTACGTTGAATAATTTTTCAACTGCTTTTGCTATTTCAACTTTTGTTGCTTTTTTGTTTACTTCAAAAGTGTACTTTCCTTCTTGTAATCCATCGTTGCTTTTTTCAGTAACTATTGGTCTTACTATTATTTCTTCTGCTATCATCTATGCGTACACCTCCTCTAATTTTTTAACAGTATCTAGAGTAACTACTAATTTGTTGTATTTTAATAAATCGTATACATTTATTGTATTTATTAATGTAGTTTTAACTCCCTCAATGTTTCTTGCTGATTTTTGAACGTTTTCATTTTTTTCTGGTAACATTATTAATGTTTTTCCTGTAACTTTTAAGCTATCTAATGCTGCTACCATTGTTTTTGTTTTTATTTCTTTAACATCCATTTTATCAACAACTACTAAATTGTTTTCTAATACTTTTGAACTTAAGATAGATTTTATAGCTAATCTTCTTTCTTTTTTATTAACAGTATATTTGTATGAACGAGGTTTTGGACCTAACGCTATACCACCTTTTATCCATTGTGGTGCACGTATACTTCCTTGTCTTGCTCTACCTGTTCCTTTTTGTCTCCATGGTTTTCTTCCACCACCACGTACTTCTGCTCTTGTTTTTGTATTTTGTGTACCTTGTCTTTGGTTAGCTAAATAGTTAACTAATACGCTATGTACAATTGCTTCGTTTGGTTCAATTCCAAAAACAGCTTCATTTAATTCTACATCGCTAACTTTTTTACCTTGCATATTATATACATCTATTTTAGGCATTCCTTTCTCCCTCCTTACGCTTTAACACTTGTTTTTATTTTTAAGATAGCACCTTTTGGTCCTGGTACACTACCTTTTACTAATATTACATTTTTATCTAAGTCAACTCTTACAACTTCTAAGTTTTGAATTGTAACAGTTTGAACTCCCATATGTCCTGGTAATTTCTTACCTTTAAATACTCTACCTGGTGTAGATGTTGATCCCATTGAACCTGGTCTTCTATGATACATAGAACCATGTCCCATAGGTCCTCTATGTTGTCCATGTCTTTTAATAACACCTTGGAATCCTTTTCCTTTTGTTGTTCCTTGAATGTCTACTTTTTCTCCTGCTTCAAAAACATCTGCTTTTAATTCGTCTCCAACTTTAAAGTTTGAAACATCGTCTAATCTAAATTCTCTTAAATGTTTTTTAGGTTCTAGATTTGTTTTTGCAAAATGTCCTTGAATTGGTTTTATAACTTTCTTTAATTTTACATCTCCGAAACCTAATTGTACTGCGTCGTAACCATCTGTTTCAACAGTTTTTACTTGTGCAACTGTACAAGGTCCAGCTTCTATTGCTGTTACTGGAATAACTTTTCCTGCTTCATCAAAGATTTGTGTCATTCCAACTTTTTTTCCTATTAATCCTTTTTTCATTTTCTTTCCTCCTAACTATTGGCTACTAAATAAATGAAAAACTTTATTAAAGTAGCATGGTTTTTTGAGTTTTTTCTTCTATAGATTATAGAAGCAATTTTATAGTAAGCTCTAAACTATAATTTTATTTCTATTTCAACACCAGCTGGTAATTCTAATTTCATTAATGTATCAACTGTTTTTTGTGTTGGGTAAAGAATATCTATAACTCTTTTATGTGTTCTCATTTCAAATTGTTCTCTTGAATCTTTGTATTTGTGAGGACAACGTAAAATTGTTACAACTTCTTTTTGTGTTGGTAGTGGAATAGGACCTGAAACTTTAGCTCCTGTACCCTTAGCAGTATCTACTATTTTTTCAGCAGACTGATCTAAAACTACGTGATCATAAGCTTTTAATCTTATTCTTATTTTCTCACTTCCTACCATTTGTTTTGTTGTTGCCATAGTAATTTTCCCTCCTTAAAATATAATTTTACCTAGGCAAGTTCAAACGCACCCTGGTGTTTCTTAAAACTCCAATATAAAAACCCAAGTTTTGCATGCTTTTTCTTGGGATAAGTGCTTAATTGTTTTTATATACAACTAAATTATATTTAATTGTATCTTTTACTTCTATAAAATATAAAAATTTTATATGAATTAAAAGAACTTACCGCCCGGTCTAAGCCAAGACATACTCCATAGAAGTTCCCTCCAAAGTCTTACATCCGTAGTACTTTGTAGCCACATTCTACTTCAACGCTAAACTCATGCTTAAATATTATACAATGCTTTCAGCCGTAAGTCAATACTTATTTGGCTTTTTTATTTAATTTTACTAATAATATTTTAAATTTTCTTTTTCAACAAAAAAAAAAAATTAATCTATTCTGAATTACCATAAGTATAGCACTCCTATAACGTTTGACGATAATTTTTATACTATAATAAAATGACAAATATATTTGTTGATTAAAAACAATTTATTTGTCATTTTTTAAATATAATTTATTTTTTAGAAACTTCTTCCGCCTCCGCCGTGTGATGTTCCACTACTTCCACTGTGCGTTGAGCTTCCTCCTGAACTTGACGATGTTTCTATTTTTACTTTTGATACGTGTTTATCTAAAAATGT
>CAJKKA010000022.1 GCA_905200315.1 uncultured Clostridium sp. | reverse complement strand
ATAACCTTTAGTGCTCCTGACATTTCTAAAATCTTTTTTGTACTTTTACTTACATTTATTAACCCTAAATCTCCACCAAGCATTGTAGCAAGTTTAAATCTACCAAGTAAAAATCCTATTCCGCTACTATCCATGAAGTTAACACTATTAAAATCAAATATAACTTTTTTAGGCATATGTCTTTCAATTTCATAATCTATTTTCCTCCTTAGTTCTTCTGTTTTACAATGGTCTATTTCTTCAGTTAATTCAACAAGCAATAACTTGTCCTTTTCTAGATAATTTATTTTCAAATTAATTACCTCCTCTTTAGTTTTTTATAATTATACTCTTACTGGTAATTTTTTCCAATAGCAAAACATAGGAAGTTTTAGCGAAAAATAAGAACTTTTCGACAAAAAAATCCACACATAAAATATGTGGATTTTTTTATTTTTCTATTATGTATAAATATATGGTAAATATAAATTGTTGCATAATTATTGTAATTTTTAACAAATACTAATGTAATTACATATAATTTATAAGAAATTTGTATTTTGGAGGATTTGTAATGTGTGGTTTAGTTGGTTTTGTTAACTATAAAAAAGATGTTAGTTCTTACAAAAATGTTTTGTGTAATATGACTGAATCTCTTCAAAAAAGAGGTCCTGATGAACTTGGTTATTACATAAACGATAATGTTGCTCTCGGTCATAGACGTTTAATTGTTATTGACCCAGATGGCGGTAAGCAACCTATGATTGAAACATATTCTTATGGCGAATATGTTATTGTTTACAATGGTCAAATTTATAATACAAAAGAATTAAGAAAAACTTTAATTGAAAATGGTTTTGAATTTTCTGGACATTGCGATACAGAAGTTTTACTTAAAAGTTTCATTCATTATGGTTACGATGTTCCTAAGCATTTGAATGGTATTTTTTCTTTTGCTATTTGGAACACCGCTAAACATGAATTATTTCTAGCAAGAGATCATTTTGGAATTAAACCTTTATTTTATACTTTTTGTAATGATTCTTTAATTTTTGCTTCAGAAATTAAAGCATTATTTAAATATCCTGGTGTAGATAAAGTTTTAGCTACTCAAGGCATTTCAGAATTATTTGGAATAGGTCCTGCTCATACTCCTGGAACAACTGTATTTAAAAATATTTTTGAAATAAAACCTGCTCATTTTGGAATTTATAATAAAGATGGTTTGCATTTAGAAAGATATTGGAAATTGGAAACTAAAAAACATACAGATAATTTTGAAGAAACTTGTGATAAGGTTCATTTTTTATTAGATGATGCTATTCAAAGGCAGCTTGTTTCAGATGTTCCTTTATGTGTTATGCTTTCAGGTGGTTTAGATTCTAGCATTATTGTTGCATATGCTAGTAACTATTGTAAAAAGAATGGCTTAAAACCAATAGATACTTTTTCCGTGGACTATGTAGATAATGATAAAAACTTTGTAAAAAGTGATTTTCAACCTAATTCTGATAATTATTATATAGATTTAATGAGAAAAAAATTTGAAACAAATCATCATAAAATAGTAATAGATACACCAGAACTAGCTGAAAGTTTAGAAGATGCAATGATAGCGCGTGATTTTCCTGGTATGGCAGATGTTGATTCTTCTTTTTTACTATTTTGCAAAAACATAAAAAAAGAAGCTACAGTTTGTTTGTCTGGTGAGTGTTCAGATGAAATTTTTGCAGGCTATCCTTGGTTTTTCCGTGAAGATGCCCTAAACAGTGGAACTTTTCCTTGGTCTATAGCAATAGATGAAAGACAACAAATATTAAATCCTAGTATTGGAGAAAAAATCAATTTAAAAGATTATATAGATTTTAGATATAATGAGAGCTTAAATGAAATAGAGTTTTTGGATTCAGATTCAAAAGAAACTACAGAAAAAAGAAAGATAACTTATTTAACAATGAACTGGTTTATGCAAACACTTTTAGATAGGTCGGATAGAACTTCTATGTACAACGGTTTAGAGCTTCGTGTACCTTTCTGCGATTATAGATTAGTTCAATATATGTGGAATGTACCTTGGGAAATGAAAGCTTTAAATGGCAGAGAAAAAGGATTACTTCGTTATGTTGTAAAAGATTTATTACCAACAGAAATTGTAGATAGAAAAAAATCACCGTATCCTAAAACACATAACCCAAACTATTTAGCCAAAGTTAAACAAATGCTTACAGAAATAATGAATAAGCCTGATGCACCTATTAATGAATTATTAAATAGAAAATATATTTTGGAAATACTAGAAACTGACGGAAAAGCATTTTCAAGACCATGGTTTGGTCAGCTTATGACTGGTCCTCAACTTATGGCTTATTTATGTCAGGTTAATATGTGGCTTGAAAGGTATCAACCTAAAATAGAATTATAAAAATAAAAAAGCCACACGGGGTCGCACTAAGAACGACGACCCCTACAGCGTCTGATATGATATTTTATAAAAAACAATTTATTTGTCATTTTATATTATCGGGTCGTCGAGGACGCCGACCCCTACAACAAAAATAGAATTTTTTTATAATAAAAGGTCGCTAACCCGAGGCCTTTTACTCACCTCTTATTAATTTTTCATAGCAACTGCTACATACTGGCATGTATTGACTGTCACCTATTAAGATGTCTCCATCTTTTTTTGTTTTACAATAACTGTATACAGCATTTTCCGATTTACAACATTCACATATTGATGTCATCATTTTTACATTGTCTGAATTGCAAAGTAATTCTCCCATTTTTCCAAATGGTTTTCGTTCTGCTGTTAGGTTTAGTCCAGATATAAAGAATTTCTTTCCTTTTGAAGCTAGTTTTTGTATTGTATTTACATCGCCTTCTAAAAATTGAAATTCGTCTATACAATATACATCTGCATCGTAATCTTCTATTTCATTTATACTTTTTATATTTATTGCAGGAAATTTATTTCCATTTCTATCTGCTATATCATCATTTGAAAATCTATTGTCTATTATTGGTTTAAATACTTTTACGTCTTTACCTGCTATAGATTGTCTATTTGCTGCATTTATTAGCATTTGACTTTTACCACATTTCATTGGTCCTGAAAAAACATTTATATTTCCCATTTTTTTCTCCATGTTTTATCTTTCTTTTTCTTCTATTTCTTTTATTATTTTATCTACATTTCTTTGTTGCGGATTTGGTGAGTTAGTTAAATATCTTTTTACATGTTTTTCTTCTATCTCTTTTGCTTCCTTTAATATTTTATTTTTTTCTCCTTTTATGATCTTATTTACAGCGCTTTGACCTGTTGCTTTCATTATTTCTTCTGCTTTTCTTTTTTCTTCACTTTCACGTGCTTTTTCTTGTTCTATAATTTCGTTTACTTTTTTTTGCTTTGTTCCTTTAAGAATTTCTTCTATTCTTCTTTTTTCTTCCTTTTTCATAATTACACCTCTTCTATTTCATTTTTTCCTTTATTCTCACTAAAACATTTAATGCATCTATTGGTGTTAGTTCATTTAAGTTTATTTTATCTACTTCATGTGCTATTTCTGCTAGCTTATAATTAAACATATCAAATTGTCCTTCTACAACTTTTTTGCTTTCTTTTTCTTGTTTTTTACCATTTAATATATTTTTCTTTTCTAAACTTTTTAGTATTCCATCTGCTCTTTGTGTTACTGTTTTTGGAACTCCTGCTAGTCTTGCAACATGTATTCCATAGCTTTCATCTGTTCCACCACTTATAATTTTTCTTAAGAAAATTATATCTTCGCCTTTTTCTTTTACGGCTATTGAATAATTTTTTACTCCATCTAATTTTTCTTCAAGCTCTGTTAATTCATGGTAATGTGTTGCAAATAGAGTTTTTGCTCCACATTTTTCTTTATCAGCTATATATTCAGCAACTGCCCACGCAATAGATAGTCCGTCATATGTAGAAGTTCCTCTACCTATTTCGTCTAGAATAACTAAACTATTTTCTGTTGCTTCTTTTAAAATTGTTGCAACTTCCATCATTTCTACCATAAATGTACTTTGTCCCATGCTTAAGTCATCTGATGCTCCAACTCTAGTAAATATTTTATCTACAACACCTATTTTTGCTTCTGTTGCTGGTACAAAACTTCCTATTTGAGCCATTAGTGTAATTAATGCTACTTGTCTCATATAGGTTGATTTACCTGCCATATTAGGTCCTGTTATAATAGATAGTCTGTCTTCATCTTTATCTAAATATGTATCATTTGCAATAAAACTTCCTACTCCTAGCATTTTTTCTATAACAGGATGTCTTCCTTCTTTTATATCTATTTTTCCTGAATTATCAACAAGTGGCATGCAATAATTCATATCTTCTGCAACTGTTGCAAATGAAGTTAAAACATCTAGTGTTGAAACTACATTACTTGATTTTTGCAATCTTTTTATATTTTTTGCTATTTCACATCTTATCTCTACAAATGCATTATATTCTAGATTTATAACTTTTTCTTCTGCTCCAAGTACTTGGTTTTCTATATTTTTTAATTCTTCTGTTATATATCTTTCTGCATTTGTTAATGTTTGTTTACGTACATATCTTTCTGGTACTTGACTTAAATTTGATTTTGTAACTTCTATAAAATATCCAAAAACTTTGTTATAACCTATTTTTAAATTTTTAATTCCTGTTTTTTCTCTTTCTTCTGCTTCTAATTTAATTATCCAATTTTTTCCTTCTGTTGTGGCTGTTTTTAATTTATCTATTTCTTCATCATATCCAATTTTTATCATTCCACCATCTTTCATTGTCATTGGTGGATCTTCAACTATAGATTTTTCTATTAAAGCTTTCACATCTTGCAATTCATCTAAGTTAATATATAATTCTTTTAGCATTTCTGAATTGCATTTTGATAATATTTCTTTTAACTCTGGCAATTTCATTAATGAATTTTTTAGAGTTATCATGTCTCTTGCATTTGCATTTCCATATGCCATTTTTCCTGCTAAACGTTCTATATCATACACTTTTTTTAGTGCTTCTATTATATCTCCTTTTAGCATTAAATTATCTTTTAGTTCTTTAACTGCATTTAGCCTTTTATTTATTTCTATTGTGTCTATTAATGGGTCACTTATCCATCTGCGTAATGCTCTACCACCCATACTTGTAGAGGTTTTATCTAGTACCCATAAAAGAGTTCCTTTTTTAGATTTGTCTCTCATTTTTTCTGTTAATTCGAGATTTCTTCTTGCATTTATATCTAAAGACATATATTTAGAAATACTATATAAAACTATTTTATTAATACTATCTAATGTAGTCATTTGAGTTTGTTCTATATAACTAATTAAAGCATTTATAGAAGCAATTGCAATTTTTTTATCTTCTAAATCCTTTACTTCATTTCCTTTATTATCTACATATGTAAATCTTGTTTCTATATCTAAGCAATCTGTATCAAAGAATTTATCATTAAATTTTGTTATATAAACATCAAATCTTTCTTTTATTGTATCAATTTCTTCCGTGCAATCTGACATCATACTGTTTATTACAAGTTCACTCGGATTATATCTTGCAATTTCATCTAATAATTGTGGGAAATTTTGAGTATCTTTAATCTCTGCTGAATAAAATTCTCCTGTTGTAATATCACATACACTTATTCCAAAGTAAATTCCTGTTTTAAATATACTCATTATGAAATTGTTTTTTCTTTCTTCTAGCATATTACTTTCTACAACTGTACCTGGTGTAACAACTTTTATTACTCCTCTTTTTACTATACCTTTTGCTTGTTTTGGATCTTCTAGCTGTTCACATATTGCAACTTTATATCCTTTTGAAACAAGTTTTGAAATATACATTTCAGCTGCATGATGTGGTATTCCTGCCATAGGAGCTCTTTCCGCTTGTCCACAATCTTTTCCTGTTAATGTTATTTCTAATTCTCTTGCAACTAAAATTGCATCATCAAAAAACATTTCATAAAAATCACCTAATCTGTAAAAAAGAATACAATCTTTATATTCTTCTTTGGTTTCAAGATATTTTTGCATCATTGGAGAATATTCTGCCATTTGTTATTCCTCTTTCTATTTTAATAATTCTTCTAGTTCTTGTTTTGTAAATTCATATTTTTTATTACAAAATTGACAAGTTGTTTCTATTTTATCTTGAGTTTCTATTAATTTCTTTAGTTCTTCTTTTCCAAGAGATATTAAGCCTCTTTCAAATCTTTTCTTATTACAATCGCATTGGTATTTTGGATTAATATCATCTTCAATTAATTTTATATCTTCATCTCCGGTTATTTTTTTTGCAATTTCTTCTAAACTTAATTTTTCATCTAACATTTTTGAAATTGCTCCTGCTTTAAAAATATTTTGCTCTATGTTTGATATATCTTCATTGGTTGCATCTGGCATTGGTTTTATTATATAACCTCCAGCAGATTTTACTCCATTTTTATCTACTAAAACACCTACTGCAACTGCTGCATCTTGACCTTCTGATTTCACAAAATAATTTGCAAAATCATCTCCGATTTCTCCAGATACTAATGGCACCATTCCTACATATGGTTCTTTTAAGCCAATATCTTTTATTACATTTATAAATCCATCAAATCCCACTGCTCCACCTACATCAAGTTTTCCATCTTCATTTAATGGTATATCTACAACTGTGTTTTTAGCATAACCTTTTATTTCATTATTACTATTTGCAATTGTTACCATACTTTCTATTGGTCCATTTGCTTTTATTTGTATTGTTAATTTATCTTCTTTGTTTTTTAAATCTGTTGCCATTAAACTTGTAACTGTTAATAATCTACCTAATGCAGCTGTTACAACTGGACTTAAATCGTGTATTTTTCTTGTTTCTTCTACAAGTGTTGTTGTATCGCAACATATTACATTTATTCTTCCATTATATGCTAAAAACTTATTAATTTTGTCCATCTTATTCTCTCTTTCTATCCTTCATGTACTTTAAAATTATCTTTATTTTTACCACAAACAGGGCATGTCCAATTATCTGGTAAGTCTGAAAATTCTGTATGTGGTTTTATTCCTGCTGCTTCATTTCCAACTTTTGGATTATATATATATCTACAATTCATACATTCATATTGGCTTCCTGGTTCTCTATCTGGCTTTATAAAGTTTTTCAAGCCAACTGCAACAATTAGAACAACCATTATTGCAAAAGATATTGCTTTCCATATTCCGCTTTCTAATAGAATAACAGCAAACATTCCACAGCAAGCACTAATTCCATATAAAATATAAACAGCTTGCTTTGTTGAAAATCCTCTTCTTACTATTCTATGATGTAAATGCCCCTTATCTGCTTTAAATACTGCTTTAAAAGATTTTTCTTTAATAATTCTTCTAAATATAGCCCAAATTGTATCAAATATAGGTAACCCCAATACTATTATTGGTAAAACAATTACTGCTGCAGTATATGTTTTAGCTACTCCTAATATAGATACTATTGAAAGTGTATAGCCTAAAAAATTTGACCCTGTATCTCCTATAAATGTTTTTGCTGGATTGAAATTATATGGTAAAAATCCAACTATAGCACCTGCAAGTGCTGTTATCATTATAATTGCTATTATTGGGGAATTATTTAAAGCAAAAATAATTAGTAATGATAAACAAGATATTAGAGTTATTCCAGATGATAGTCCATCTAACCCATCCATTAAATTAATCGCATTTGTTATTCCTACAATCCAACCTATTGTAAGTATTATTGAAATTAATTCATTTATTTCTGCCGAATGAATGAATGGTATATTTATAGTTCCAAGTCTTAACCCAAAAGATGTTACAATTATAGCTGCTAATAATTGACCTGAAAGTTTTACTAATGGTTTTATGCTTTTTATATCATCTATAAAACAAGTTATTCCAAGTACCAAGGCTCCTAAGAAATACCCTATTATTTTCATAAAATAATGTTCTTGAAATAAATCTAAGTTGCCTTCGTTTTCTATTGTCATTGTGAATATTAAATAACACATTGATACTATAAATCCACAAATAACAGCAATTCCACCAAGTTTTGGTATTGGTCTACTATGCATTCTTCTATTATCTTTTGGTATATCTACCGCTCCTACTTTAATTGCTAATTTTATTGAATATGGAGTCATCATAAAAGCTGTTATAAAAGCAAGTAAAAACGCTATTGCAATATCTCCCCACATATGGTTTTGCACCTCTTATTTCATATTTTCTTTTTCTATTTCTTCTATTAATTTAATTCTTTCTTCATGTCTTCCACCTTCAAATTCTGTTGCTATCCACATTCTTAATATACAAATTGCTTCGTTTACAGTAAGTTCATCTGCTCCTAAAGTTAGTACATTGCTATCATTATGCATTCTTGCATATTTAGCCATATTTTCGTTTAGGCAGTTTGTTGCTCTAATTCCTTTAAATTTATTTGCAACAATGCACATTCCTAAACCAGATCTACATATTAAAATTCCTTTCTCGCATTCTTTTAATTGAATACTTTTAGAAACTTCTTTTGCTATAGTTGGATATTCAGCTCTTTCCTCTGAAAAACATCCGAAATCTTTATATTTTATCTCTTTTTCTTCTAAGTATTTTTTTATTTCTTCTTTTAATTTATATCCTCCATGATCACTACCAATAGCTATCATTTTTATCCCTCCATTTCTGAAAGAATAATAACACAAATTATTACATTTTACAATGTTTTTTATAAAATTGCTTGCATTTTTCCGTATCACGTGTTAAAATGGTTTCTGTTATAGTTTATTTCATATAAGGAGGTGCAAACACAATGCCAAATATCAAATCAGCAATGAAAAGAGTAAAAGTTATCGAAAAGAAAACTATGAGAAATAATATGATTAAATCAGGTTATAGAACAGCTGTTAAAAAATTTGAACAAGCTTTAGAATCAGGAAATGTTGAAGAAGCAAAAGCTTTATTTTCTGAAGCTACTAAAAAAATAGACCAAGCTTGCACAAAAGGTGTTTTAGTAAAAAACACTGCTGCTAGAAAAAAATCTAGATTAGCTAAAAAATTAAACGCTACTATAGCTTAAGTTTAAATTAAATATATAAAAAATTATGCATAGTTTTAAGAAAGCAATTTTAAATTGCTTTCTTTTTTTATTCTCTTATTTCTTTTGCTAATTTTCCTATTGCTTTTGTTTCTATTCTTGAAACATATGAACGTGATATTCCCATTTCTTGTGCTATTTCATTTTGTGTTTTTGGTTTGTTTCCATCTAAACCGAATCTTAAGTTTATTATTGTTCTTTCTCTGTCTTTTAAAATACTAGAAATTTTACCATACAATTTCTTTATTTGTAATTTTAAGTCTACTTGTTCATCTATTGTTTTTTCATCAGCAACTAACACTTCTTGCAAGGTTACAACATTCGAATCTTTATCTTCTCCGATTGTATCATTTAAATACACTTCATTTTGTAATTTTTTTGTGCTTCTTAAGTACATTAAAATTTCATTATCGATACATCGACTTATATATGTTGATAATTTAGAACCTTTATCAACATTAAAACTATTAATTCCTTTTATAAGTCCTATGCTTCCTATTGAAATCAAATCATCTGTATCTACATTTGAAGTAGAGTATTTTTTTGCAACATGTGCTACTAAACGTAAATTTCTTTCTATAAGTATATTTCTAGCTTCTTCATTTCCTTCTTTTAATTGTTTTAGATATAAAGCTTCTTCAGCTTGTGTAAGTGGCTCAGGAAATAAATTGCTACTTTGAATGTATCCAACAACTAAAATAGCTGATTTTATAAAACCTAAAAAACCAAAAAGTGAAAGGGTATGTAACATAAATGCACCTCCATTTTGCTTATAACAAATTATATGAAATAGCAAAACAGAAAGTGCATGACCTATAAAAAATTAATATGTTTACCCTAATGCAACGTCTAATACCATCATTATTACAAATCCTATTAGCGTAAATAGTGCCATTACGTCTTTTCTTTCGTTTGATTGGCTTTCTGGTATTAATTCTTCTACTACTACGTATATCATTGCTCCTGCTGCAAATGCTAGTAGAAATGGTAGAAACATTCTTATTTTTGCTACTAACAACGCTCCTATTACTGCTGATATTGGTTCTACTATTCCACTTAACATTCCATAGAAAAATGCTTTTTTTCTACTGAAACCTTCTCTTCTTAGTGGTACACTTACTGCTGTTCCTTCTGGAAAATTTTGCAGTCCTATTCCTAGTGCTAATATGCATGCAGATATTAGGTTTGCTCCTTCTAAGTTGTAGGCAAGTGAACCAAATGCTACACCTACTGCCATTCCTTCTGGTATGTTGTGTAAAGTTATTGAAAATATAAGCATTAAACATCTTTTTAAACTTTTTCGCTCTTGTTGTTTTGTTATACTTCTGTTTTCTTTTTGTTTATCGCTTATTATATCAAATACTTTATCTCCTATGAATAATAGTATTCCCCCACATAAAAATCCTGCTGCTACAATTAGCCATGGTATCATATTTAGTTTTTCTGCCATTTCTATTGCTGGTGATAATAATGACCAAAATGATGCTGCTATCATAACTCCTGCTGCTAATCCTAACATTCCATCCATTATTCCTTTTTTTACTTTTTTAAAGAAAAATACTATTGCTGCTCCGCAGAGCAGTAACTCCCCATGTAAATAGTGTTGCAATTAGGGTTTGAAATACATAATTAGAATTAATAAAATAGTCTATCAAAATACTTCACCCCTGTATTATGATATGACTATTTTGAATTTTATGTGAACTTTTATGTAAAATTTATCTTTTTATAATATCTTTTACAATTTCTCCTGCTATCATTAAGCCTGCAACAGACGGTACAAATGATATGCTTCCTGGTACCTGGTTTCTTATTGTACATTTTCTTTTTGTTCCCGGTGGACATATGCAATTTGTTTTGCAACTGCTTTCACTTGTATCGTCTGGTTTTATCGGTTCTTCTTCTGAATAAATAACTTTTAAATTTTCTATGTTTCTTTTCCTTAGTTCTTTTCTCATTACCTTTGCTAATGGACATATTTTTGTTTTATTTATATCTGTTATTTTAAATTTTGATGGGTCCAATTTATTTCCTGTTCCCATAGCAGATATTATCGGTACATTTAATTTTTTGCATTGCATAATAATTTCTATTTTTGCCGTAACAGTATCTACACAATCTACTACATATGATAAAGTATTATCTATAATATTGTTTTTTGAATTCGGCATATAAAATTCTTGATATACTTCTACTTTAGCATTTGGATTAATTTCTAATATTCTTTCTTTTGCTACTTCTACTTTATATTTTCCAATTGTTTTTCTTGTTGCAATTATTTGTCTGTTTAAGTTTGTTAAACAAATTTTATCGTCATCTATTAATACAAAGTTCTCTACACCTGCCCTTACTAGTCCTTCTACAACAAAAGAACCAACTCCTCCTATTCCAAATATTGCAACTTTAGCATTTTTTAATTTTTCTATTCCTTCTTTTCCTATTAATAATTCTGTTCTTGAAAATTGATTTAACATTTTTTACCTCTTTTATATTTAATAATCTATAAAAGTTTACACCCTCATCTATTACATTGTCAATATTCGATAATTTATTTTTTTACATTAATGCCTATTATTCCACCTGTTGCTCCTGCTACTAAACTTGTAAATATCATTATTATAGAATTAATATTCAATGCAAATTTCATACTCATAATACTAGAAACTATATATATTATTCCTATATAAATTCCACCAACAGCTAAACCTTTTAGCATTCCCTTATTTTTTTCTTTTAATGTGCAAAAAGAACTTCCTAATAATATTGAAACAATATTTATTACTATAATCCCACTTGTTTCAATATTTTCAGAAACATTTGAATACGTTAGCACTAAGGACAATACAATTAGAGCTATACATGTAAATATAAAAGATATTAAAATTCCTTTTCCTATATATCCTATATTATTTTTTATACTTTCACTCATAAAAAAACCTCCTTTTAATTTATATTCAAAAGAGGTTTTTTTATTACTATTCTTCTACATCTTGAAAGCCATCATTATTTGAACTTTCTTCATTGTTGCTTTCTTCGCCATCTTCATCATTTTCTTCATTAGTTTCTTCATCAGTTTGTTCACTACTATCAGCAGCGTTATTAGTTGTAGTATTTGACGTATTACCTGTTGTATTATTTGTTGTATTTGATGAAATATCTTCTATATTTTCTGTTTCTTTTTCTGATGAATTTCTATTTACCTTTTTTATATTCATTGCATCAAAATATTTTTCTAAATCGTAACTATATGCAGAGCCATTTTGAGTACCTTCTATTTTGTATGTTGTTTTTCCAGATGATGTTATAGAATATACTGTATCTAGTGCGCAAGGTATTAAAGTTGCACCTGTTGAATTTATTATTCCATAATGTTTATCTTTTCCTATAACAATAGCTTCATAATCATCTATTGTAACTACATTTCCAGCTGATTTTGTTGATGCTGTACCTACAACACATCCTATACTATCGTATTCAATTGGTAATATAAGTTTTCCGTTTTTATTATAAATTCCCCATTTTTCATCTTTTTTTACAGGAATACAATTTTCATATAATAAATATTTATTCTTTATATTTGAATCTTTATATAAAGATGTATCTATTCCTATATCATCATTTTCTATATATATTACAACACTACCACTTTGATTTAGAACGCCATATTTTTCATTTTGTTTTACAATATAAAGCCCTAAATCCTCATCTAATATTTTTATTTCATCATAATCTAAACTAATTTTAGATTTTCCCTGGCTATTAATAATTCCAACTTTATTTGCACTTGTAACCATAAAGTCTCCTGTATTTTCCAAGTATGAAATTTCATCATATTTTGGACCTACAATTTCTGATCCATCGCTTTTTATTACACCTTTTTTTCCATCTTCTTTTTCAACTACTAATATATCATTTTTTAAAGCTTTTTTATTTTTAAATTCATCACTTAAGCTTTTATATCCATAACTTGCTATTTTTTCTGTATACGCTGTTTCTAAATAATCTAATGAATATATATTAATATCTTTATTGTAATTAAATCCTATATTTAATATTTTTTGTATTCCATCTGGAGTTGTATACAACTTTCTATTTGAATATTTTACTTCTTCATCTAAATACATATATGAATATGTTTCTTCATTAGAAGATGTATCTATTTTATATATTTTATTTGAATTTGCACTAAAAGTTACAACTTCATCTGAAAATGCAACATATCCAGTTGAGGTATCTTCTGATATTTTTCCATATTCTCCATTATAATAATTAATTCCTAACAATTGAGCTATATCATATATAGAAATATATATTTTCCCATCATCTGTAAATTGAAAATAACTATCATTTAAATCTTTTTTTACACCATCAACATAAAATTTAGTTGAAAGTGATTTTAAATACATCATTGTTCCAAATATTCCTATAATGATAACAAGCAAAATAACAATTACAGCAATAATTATTTTTTTTGTTTGATTATTTTTTTTCTTTTTTCCAATTATTTGATCTCCATTTATTTCCTCAAATAAATCCATAAATTATCTCCTTTTAATCTGTGTACCCATATTTTTTATAAAAATCATTTTTAAAATTTCCTAAATTGTCATTCTCAATTTCTATTCTAACTCTTTCCATTAATTTAGTCAAGAAATAAAGATTATGAATTGAGAGTAATCTAACTCCTAAAATTTCATTTGTTTTTACTAAATGGCGAATATAAGCTCTTGTATAATTTCTACAAGTATAGCAATCACATTCACTATCTAAAGGTGACCAATCTCTTTCATAGGTTGCATTTCTTACAACAACTTTTCCATTCCAAGTCATTGCTGTTCCATTTCTTGCAATTCTTGTTGGTAAAACGCAATCACACATATCTATTCCTGCCATTGCAGCCTCTATTAAGTAATCTGGTGTACCAACTCCCATTAAATAACGAGGCTTATCTTTTGGCATTAATGGAGCTGTGTAATTTAGTATATCTATAAATACATCTTTTGGCTCTCCAACACTTATTCCTCCTATGGCATAACCTGGTAAATCTAAGTCTATTAAATCTTTTGCACTTTGACTTCTTAAATCTTTATAAAAACCACCTTGGATTATTCCAAACAAAGATTGTTCTTCTGTATTTTTATGAGCTTCTTTGCAACGTTTTGCCCATCTTGTTGTTCTTTCCATAGATTGTTTTGTATATTCATATGTAGATGGATATGGACAGCACTCATCAAATGCCATTATTATATCTGCACCTAAATCTTCTTCTGTTTTCATTACAGATTCTGGTGAAAAGAAATGTTTACTTCCATCCAAATGAGATTTAAATTCTACCCCTTCTTCATGTATTGTACGCAAATCCCCTAAACTAAATACTTGAAATCCACCACTGTCTGTAAGTATTGGTCTATTCCATTTCATAAATTTATGAAGTCCACCAGCTTCTTTTACAATATCTTGTCCTGGTCTTAAATACAAATGATATGTGTTTGAAAGTATAATTTGAGCATGTATTTCTTTTAATTCTTCTGGTGTCATAGATTTTACTGTTGCTTGTGTTCCAACAGGCATAAATACTGGAGTTTGTATATCTCCATGAGGAGTATGTATAACACCTCTTCTTGCCCCAGTTTGTTTACATTCGTGTAATAATTCATATGTTACTGCATTTTTCATATTCTTTTCCCTTTCTTTTATTTTATTAATTTTTCTATTTCCTGTTTATTTAAAAATTTCCATTTTCCAAGTGGAATATTTTTTACTGTTAATTCTCCAATTCTTGCTCTATGTAAAGCTAAAACGTTTTTATCTATTGCTTTACACATTTTTCTTATTTGTCTATTTTTCCCTTCATGTATTGTTATTTGTATTCTTGAAATTTTCTTTTCTTTATCTATTTTTAAAATTTTTACTATTGCCGGTTTTGTTTTATAATTTTCATCTATTATAACTCCACTTTCTAGAGCTTTTACATTTTCATCTGTTACAATTCCTTTAACAGTTACATTATAAGTTTTGTTAATTTCATGACTTGGATGTGTAACTTTATTTACAAAATCTCCGTCATTTGTAAGTATTAAAGCTCCAGATGTGTACATGTCTAATCTTCCGACTGGAACAATTCTTTCTTTTACTTTTACTAAATCTAAAACAGTATCTCTTCCAAATTGGTCTTTAGATGTTGTTACATATCCTATTGGTTTATTAAGCAAAATATATACATATTTTTTATTTTCATTATTTATTATTTTATTTTCAAATTCGACAACATCTTTTTCAGGATTTATTTTTGTTCCAAGTTCTGTTATTTGTTTTCCATTAACTTGTACTTTTCCTTGTAATATTAGTTCTTCACATTTTCTTCTTGATGCAATTCCTGAATCTGCCATAAATTTTTGTAATCTAATTTCTTCCATTTTTCTATAAATTTCCACCTTTTTTTTAGTATCAAATTTCGCATTTTTGTATATTATATATTATAAGAATATTATTTGTTTTTAATTTCTTTTTGTGTTGTTTTCAATGATGCAAAAAGTTTATATAGATTTTCCGGTGCTTTGCACCGGATTTTGAATTTTGTAAAAAAATTTTCAGTTTTATTAAATTATATTATATATTGTTTTTTATACCTTGGTGTCGCAATCTTCGGACTAAAAATGGTCTATTGAGCATTTTACATGCTGGTCGACAGAGGCGTCGACCACTACAATAAAAATAGAAAATTACTATAATATAAAAGGAAGATTGCTCCAAATCGCACTCGCAAAAATATTTGCTCGTTTGGTCGCTTACGCGGTATTCAAAACAATATATAATATAATTTTAATTAATTTGATTTAATATTTTTATTTTTCTTCTTTTAGTTTTTCTAAAACATCTTCAAAATATGGTGGCAAAGGAGCCTCTATTTCCATTTCTTTGCCTGTTATTGGATGCATAAATTTTATTTTCCAAGCATGTAACATTTGTCCTTGTACACCAAATTTATTTTTTCCATTTGAATATACCATATCTCCAACTATTGGATAACCTATTTGTGATAAATGTACACGTATTTGGTGAGTTCTTCCTGTTTCTAAGTTAATTTCTAATAAAGTATTTTCTTTAAACCTTTCTAAAACTTTAAAATGTGTTATTGCTTCTTTTCCAGTTTTTACAACTGCCATCTTTTTTCTATCTGTAGTACTTCTTCCTATTGGCATATTTATTGTTGCTTCGTTTTCTTTTATTATTCCTCTTGTTAATGCTAAATATGTTTTCTTTACTTCTCTATTTTTTATTTGCTCACAAAGTGCTAAATGTGCTTTATCATTTTTTGCAACTATTAAAACCCCTGATGTATCTTTATCTAATCTATGTACTATTCCTGGTCTTATTTCTCCACCAATTCCAGATAAAGTTCCTTTGCAAATTTTCATCAAAGCATTTACAAGAGTTCCATCTGGATTTCCATTTGCTGGATGAACTACTAAACCTTTTGGTTTATTTACTACTATTATATCGTTGTCTTCGTATAAAACCTCTACTGAAATATCTTGTGCTTTTATACTAATTTCTTTTACCTCTGGAATTTCTACTTCAACTTTATCATTTTCATTTAATTTATATGATGTTTTTACACTTTTTCCATTTACTTTGACATTTTCTTGTTCTATTAATTTTTGTGCCATTACTCTTGTTAAATTCTCATCTAATGTTGGGAGTACTTTATCTATTCTATTTCCTGCTAATTCTTTATTTATTGATGTATCTCGTTCCCGGATCGAAAAAGCTGCGCGAGGAATATATCCGGAGAATGT